>NZ_JBQFQF010000013.1:0-100353 GCF_056536745.1 Ruegeria sp. CJ2 | reverse complement strand
CCCACAGTGCACTGGGCTATCGCCCGCCAGCACCTGAAACCATCATCCCAATGGATTACAGGCCGACGATGCACTAACAATCAATTTGGACCAGTCAGATGAGGCTGCTCAGCACAGGCCGACCCATTCCTTGTTCGAAATCGCCCCGATCGTGACAAAACCGTCAGCGGTGGGAAAGATCATGTCATGGGGTGTATTGCTGGGCTCTTCTTCCTGACCCACGACCGAGATCGTCGTCATTCCGTCAATCCAGTTGTAGTTCAGCATCGCATCCAGCATCGCTACCTGAACATGTTGACCTTCCCCGGTCTGTGAACGACTGAACAAAGCAGCGGTCGCGGCTTGTGCAGCATAAAGCGCCGTCGTCTTGTCGGCGATAACACTGCGGATCATCTTGGGCCGTTTGGTCAACGGGTCCTGTTGAATATCAGCCAGCCCCGACAGCGATTGCACCACCGGATCATAAACGCGCTTACCCACATACGGCCCACTGTCCCCGACACCACTGATGGACAGATAGATCAGGCGCGGGTTTCGCTTCAGCGCCTCGTCCACACCGAAACCCAACCTGTCGATCACACCGGGGCGGAAGTTCTGCACGAAGACATCCGCGTCTTCGATCAGCTTCCAGAGGATTTCTTTCGCTTCGGGTTTCTTGAGGTCCAGTGTGACCGACCGCTTGCCGCGATTGCAGGACACAAATGAGGGCGTAAAGCCCGAAACCTTACCACGGGCGCGCATGATATCGCCGCTTGGGGGTTCGACCTTGATCACCTGCGCCCCCTGATCGGCCAGCATCCCTGTTGCGCATGGGCCAGAGATCACGCTGGACACATCGACCACTTTCACGCCTGCCAGCGGCCCCTTGCCATTTGCTTGTTCTGTCATGGGTAATTTGCCCTTTCTGCGGCCTGAAACACGGGCCGTTCCGCCAGCATTTTGAAATAAGTGTCGAACTCCGCCGGACGCTGCACGCCCATTCGGTCGGCAAATCGCAGACAGGTAAACAGCAGAATGTCCGGCAATGTGAACTGATCACCCAGTAGGTAGCGCTGACCCGAAGCCAGCACCCGGGCTGGCTTCTGCACCATTCGTAGGAAATAGTCCCCGGCAGAGTCCACAGCGATGGGCGCGCTGCCATAGATATGCTCAAGATCCTGATGCTTGCGGATGGTATAAAGAGAAGCCGCATCCAACTCGGTCGAGATGAACGACATCCATTCGAAAACCCGCGCCCTTTGCATTCTGTCTTTGGGGATCAGTCCCGGCGCACGGTCTGAGTAGGTTTCCGCCAGATAGATCATGATCGCGCTGCTTTCCACCAGCGTCAGATCGCCATGTTGCAGCACCGGAACTTTCTTGTCCGGATTGACGGCCAGAAAATCGGCCCTTTCCATCGTGTCGGTGCGGGGTTTGACGGCCTGGGTTTCATACTCGATGCCAAGCTCGTTCAGCACCCAATGCGCCCGCAGGGTGCGTACCGTGCCGACCCCCCACAAAAGCGGTTTGCTCAACATATCACGGGCCATCAGATCACCAGTTTTCCCCGTATGGCCGCAGATCCAGCTCGTGGGTCCATGCATCCTTAGGCTGCTGGACGAGCATATGGAAAGCCTCGGCCACGCTGTCGGGTTTAACGAGAATATTCTCTTCATCCACGTGGTCATCCCCAAATTTCTTGCGGCGACGTTCGTGAATGGCGGGCATATCGACCCCGGCATCAATCACCAGATGCACCACGTGAACACCTTTGGGACCAATCTCGCGGGCAAGGCTTTGCGCCAATGCCCGCAACCCATGCTTAGCACTGGCAAATGCACCAAACCCCGCCTTGCCACGTAAACTGGCAGAGGCACCGGTCACCAAAATCGTCCCCTTGCCGCGCGGCACCATTCGGGCTGCGGCTTCGCGCATGGTCAGGAAGCCGCCGAAACAGGCCAACTCCCAGATTTTGCGAAAGATTACTGGGTCGGTTTCCAGGAAAGGAAACGGAGAATTCGACCCGGCGTTGAACAGGACCACCTCGATTTCCCCAACCTCTTGCTCAACCTTGTCAAAAAGCGAGGAAAGCTGTTGAGGGTCACGGGCATCCAGCGATACCGCCTGCATACTGTGGCCCTCGGCCGCCAATGTATTGATCAGGCCCTCGGATTTACTTGCATCCCGGCGCGCGACGACGACGCTGTAACCGCTGCGGGCAAATTTTCTGGCAAAGGCCGCGCCAATCCCGTCTCCGGCGCCAATGGCCAAAGCCACCGGCTTGCGTTGCGTGTCTGAACTCATGATGACCCGTCCTCCCAACGGTATGTGTCAGGCCCTAGGGTATGGCAGGCGGGTCGATCATGAGAACCGCAAAGAACCAATACTTACGATGCAAAAATGCATGAATGAAGAAGGTGTTGGGACGGATGGCAAGGTCTGCACCGCAGCACTGACCCTATCCACGCAATTTTCATCAGAGCTATGGGTAAGAACGAAAGCTGGGCTCAACCCTGTTTTTCGTCATCCTCAAGCGCCAGCAAATAGGCCTTGGTTGCTTTCAGCATTTCTGACGCTTTGGCTTCATCCGTCATGACGCGGGACAGGGCAATCGAGCCGACCATGGCCGCCACCGCCACATTTGCTTTGCTGCGGTCCCCTTCAAGATAATCGGCCACGGTATTCACAAAGTCATCTATATGGCTTTGCATGATGTCCCGCGACGCTTTGGGTCTGCGCGACACATCCGACACAAGCGCGGGGATCGCGCAACCGCTGCTTTTGAGATCGCGATGCTTCGGGCTGACATAGCTGCCGACAAAGCGCGCAAAGGATGGCTTTTTCGGGCTTGCGGCCAGCTTTTGGGTCAGACGCCCTTCGCACAGCGCACGTTCAAGCGCCTGATCCAGCAAATCTTCCTTGTTGTCGAAATGACCGTAGAACCCCCCGTGCGTCAGCCCTACAGATTTCATCAATGACACGACATTGATCGCCGAAAATCCACCGCTACGCAGTTGCTCTCCTGCGTTCGAGAGGATTTCTTCGCGATGACGTTCCTTTTGCGCTTGAGAATATCCCATTGTTACTGGCCTTCGGAATCCATTGCCTCGGTTCGTGCGTCGATGGCCCCAGACAGGGTCATTCTGCATTGGACTCATAATACAGAATTCCGCTCTGCGGTCCAGTTTTCGCGCGGTATTCCGGCACCCATTGACTTGCATGATGCCTATCATACACAATCCGCACGCAGATAAGGCAGCATGGCGGTGATTTCTGATTGCACAGCGCCATGCGGCCTGCCCCGAAGATACCAAAGCCAGGACATGCCGTGATCACCAATACAACGACCGACAGAACTCTCAGCCCGTCCGGCGAATTGGAAACCCACGAAGACCCGGTTTTTGGACCTCTGACCTATCTCCCGGCAAAACCAGTTCTGCGGCGGGGTGACGACGCCATTTATCTTCGTCAGGATTACAAACTGCCGGACTATCCAACCAGCATCATCGACTATCTGATGGCGGCGGCACACGCCCACCCGGACCGCATGGCCCTTGCGGAACGACAGGAACAGGGCTGGGAAGGTCCTACGTTTCGACAATTGAAAGCGAATTGCGAATCCATCGCACAGGCATTGCTCAACCGCGGTTTGAAACAGGGGGATTGTATCGCGGTCCTGTCCCGCAACAGCATTATCCACGCCCAGATCCTGTTCGGGGCAATGATGGCGGGCATCACTGCCGCGTCGATCTCGCCAAGCTATGCCAAGTTCACAGAAGCCTTTCCGCGTCTACAAAGCACCTTTGCCCAGTCCAAAGCGAAGCTCTTTTTTGTCGACGACGCGAAAACGCTATCGGCGGCGTTGGACAAGCTTGATCTGAGCGGGTGTGAACTGGTGTCCGAGCATCCCAGATCTGGGGATACCGAAGTCGCAGAGTTGCTGAGCACGAAGGCCACAGACGCCGTTGCCGCCGCCCATGCAGCGGTGACCGCAGAGACCGTTGGCAAGATTCTGTTCACCTCTGGCTCGACAGGCAATCCCAAGGGCGTAATCAACACCCAGCGCATGATGTGCGCAAACATCGCCATGTCGCAGACGGTCGGCATCCGCATTCCACATGCCCATCGGCGGCGGCTATGCTGGTTGCCATGGCACCATACGTTTGGGGGCAATCATATCCTGCACGAAATGCTGTTTCACGCCTCAACGCTGTATATCGACTCGGGCCGTCCTGTGTCCGGGCCAGATTTTGAACGCAGCCTGACCGCTATCCGCGAGGTTCGACCGACCAATTTCTCGAACGTGCCCTTGGCTTACGGCATGTTGGTGGATGCAATGGAACAGGATGCAGAACTGGCCGAGGCGTTCTTTTCGAACCTGACCTTTGTTCATTATGGCGGAGCAGGATTCCCCGGTGAAACCTATAAACGGCTGCAAAAACTGGCCGTGACGCATCGCGGTTATCGAATTCCGCTTGCCGGGGGGTTTGCCATGACCGAGGCGGCGCCTTCGGTCACGACGGTGCATTGGCCTTATGACGGGGTTGGGCGCATCGGCATGCCCGCGCCCGAAGTGGAAATCAAGCTGATCCCGCTTAGCGATGACCGGTATGAGCTGCGGATCAAGGGGCCGAATGTCTTTCCCGGTTACGTCGATCAGCCCGAACTGAACAAACGTCTGTTCGACGATGAGGGGTTCTTTATCACCGGTGACGCGATCCGCTTTGATGACGTCGACACCATCGCCAATGACCTGCGCTATGCCGGGCGGGTCAGCGAAGACTTCAAGCTCGACAGCGGTACATTTGTGCAGGTTGGGGCGATCCGCACGGGGTTGAATCTGGAATGCGGCGGGCTGGTGCGCGACACGGTAGTCGTTGGTGAAGGCCGTGCGCATATCGTCGCGATGGTCTGGCTGAACGATGCGGCGCGTGCCAATGCTGCAAAGGTGGATGGGGCGCTGATTGAACCTGCACCCGAAGACCTTGCGCAGTTGCAGGCAGCCTTGGATCAGTGGAACCGGAACAATGGCGGTTCAAGTCGGCAAGTGCGCGCGATAGGCATATTGGCAGAGCCTCCATCCCTGTCGGAAAACGAAATCAACGACAAAGGTTACGTCAACCAGCGCCAAGTTCTAAAACGCCGCGCAGACACGGTTGACGCCCTTTACAACGGGACCTGCGAAGAACTTCTGGTGGTGGCGCAAAAATGAAAGAGACATCTTTGGAAGTCAGCCTCGACGCCTATCGCGAAATGGTCGGAACAGAGATTGGCGTGTCAGACTGGCTGACGGTGGATCAGGCGCGGATCGACAAATTTGCAGACGCGACAGAAGATCACCAGTTCATTCACGTGGACCCGGAACGGGCCGCAAAAACGCCTTTTGGCGGTACGATCGCGCATGGGTTTCTGTCGCTGTCACTATTGGTTCCGCTGGTGCAGAACGCCGTCCCGAGGATCGTGGGCCGGACGATGGGCGTGAACTACGGCTTCAACAAGATCCGCTTTGTTGCGCCGGTGCGCGCAGAGGCACGTATTCGTGGACGTTTTCACCTTGCGGGACTGACGGACAGGGACGATGGATCCATCCAGACCCGAATGAACGTCACGGTCGAAATCGAAGGAGGCGACTCGCCCGCATTGGTCGCCGAATGGCTTGGGCTGTCCTATTTCTGACCCGTTCTTTCACCGCACATCCCATCAGGAACCCAAGATGACGCAAATGCCTTCTCTGGCGGATATACTTCAGCCGGAACAAGTTGAGCAGGACCTGTTTCGCGCGGCCGCCTTTTCTGGCAAGGCCGTTCCCACGCGCCTTTTTGGGGGGCAGGTCATTGCTCAATGCCTTGCGGCGGCGCGCCATACTGTGTCGGCAGACCGGCGCTGCCATTCCATCCACTCTTACTTCCTGCGCGCGGGCGACCCAAGCCAACCGATAATGTTTCATGTCGAAAATGCACGGGACGGTGGATCGTTCAGCACGCGCCGGGTCATCGCCACGCAGGGCGGCCGGCAAATACTGAATTTCACAGGGTCATTTCATGTGCCTGACGAGGGCTGGGACTACCAGCACGAAAGGCCGGACGCTCCGGGGCCACAAGATTGCGCCCCCGACCAGAGCACATCGGCCGCCCGATCAACGAACGGCTCGGCCGAAGCGGGCAACAGGAGCATCCATCGGGCGCAGTTCGAAATTCGCGACGTCGATCCGATGAATGAGGCCAATCCCGTGCCCGTCAGTGATCGACACGGGTTCTGGTTTCGTATGCCCGCTGCCGAAAACGGCGAAGCCAGCTTGCAGCAGCTTTACCTGACCTATGCCTCCGATGTTGGCTTGATGAGTGTTGGGTTGCGCGCCCATGGGCTGACCTGGTCACAGAACAAGGCGCAAGGTGCCAGTCTGGACCACGCGATCTGGTTTCACGCACCTGCCCGTTTGCAGGATTGGCACTTCTACGCGATGGATGGCCCCTGGACGGGCAGCGGCCGCGGACTGGCCCGCGGCATGATCTTTTCCGAAGACGGCAAGCTGGTCGCAAGCACGGCCCAGGAATCGCTCCTGCGGCGTAAGCGAAGTTAAGCCACGTCATATTTGAATGACGACCCCTTTCAACACCTTGGGCGGCTCACCGTCCGTGTCACATTCCTGATGACCACCGGGTTTCATCTGGAATCTGCATGACAGCTATAATCTTAAATCGCGCGATCCCACAAGGATCAGCAACACTGTAGACTTGACATCTGTATGATGGTCGTCATTCTGACAGGGCTCAAACGAGGCGGATTGCCGACCTTGTTTAACGGCAGCGGAGGAGGATGGAATGCAAGACGTTCAGGGCACAGTCAGACACGAGGTCCTGGGCCGTGTGCTCAAGATCACCATCGACAACCCGGCAAAGAAAAACGCCTTTCACCCTCAGATGATGGAGCAGATGTCAAACGCTCTGACCCTGCTCGAGCAGACACCCGACCTGTGGGCAGGCGTTATCTGTGCCGAAGGCGACGACTTTACAGCCGGGCTGGATATGCCGAAGTTCTTCGGCCCCAAAGGAAAGCCTGCAGACATCCCCGAGGGAAATATCGACGCGTTCGGCCTGCGCAAACAGTGCAGCAAGCCGGTTATCACCGCCGTAAAGGGGATTTGTTACACAGTTGGGATCGAAATGATGCTGGCCGGAGACATCGTCGTTGCGGCCGATGACACCCGGTTTTGCCAACTGGAATCGAAACGCGGCATCGCACCGTTTGGTGGTGCGCATTTCCGATATATCAGCCGGGCCGGTTGGGGGAATGCCATGTATCACCTGATGCTATGTGACGAATTCAGCGCGGAAGAAGCCCATCGCATCGGTCTGGTTCAGGAAGTTGTGGCCAAAGGGCATGAAACCGCACGCGCATTAGAGATCGCCGAAACGATCTGCCGCAATGCTCCGCTTGGCATTCAAGCCATGAAAGTGGCCGGTCGCAAATTCATTGAACACGGGGAACAAGCTGCGATTGCCTGCATACCGGAACTTCGCGAACGCATGCTTGCGACCGAGGACATGCGAGAAGGCATAGCGTCGTTCGTGGAGCGGCGCGAGGCCGTTTTCAAGGGCCGCTGACGCAGACGCACTTAGCTTTCGGGACAAAAACATGACTCTGACTTACAAGGCTCCGGCCGAAGATTACGGGTTTTTGTTGCGCCACGTATTCGCGGTGGCGGACCCGGATGAGTGCGACGCCGTATTGACTGCTGCGGCGCGCTTTTTTGAGCAAGAGGTCGCGCCGACAGTTGATCTGGGCGACACTTTGGGCTGCCGCTTTGAGAACGGCCGGGTCCATGTGCCCGAACCGTTCCACGCAGTCTATGAGGCCACGCGCGCAGCGGGCTGGAATGGAACTGCGGATGAAACCGGTCTGCCCAACACGGTCCACACGGCCATTAAGGAATATTTCTCGGCCTCGAATATGGCGCTGGCGTTGTATTTCACGCTCACCAACGGGGCAAAGGCGGTGCTAAACCGCACTGGTACCGAGTGGATGAAGACACATGTTGTGCCGCGCATGTCCAGCGGCGAATGGGCCGGCACGATGTGCCTGACCGAACCTCACTGCGGCACTGATCTGCGGCAGATGAAAACCCGCGCAGTGCCAAACGGTGACGGAAGTTACAGTATCTCGGGCACCAATATTTTCATCACTGGCGGAGATCAGGATCTGACCGGCAACATCGCCCATCTGGTTCTGGCCAAGTTACCGGACGATCAGGGGGCTTATCACGATGACATCTCAACCGTTGCGCTGTTTCTTGTACCCAAGCTTCTTGTGGACCCTGACAGCGGAGAGTTGGGCGCGCCCAACGCGGTAAAAACCGGTGGAATCGAACGTAAGATGGGCATCAAGGGCAGCGCCACGTGTGTGCTGAATTTCGAGGGGGCAACCGGCTATCAGTTGGGTCAATCCCGCGCCACGAACGAGGCGGGGCGCGCCTCCAAAGGCGCGCATATGAGCGGGATGTTCGACATGATGAACAACGCGCGCCTTGGGACAGGGCTTCAGGGGGTGGCGCTGACGGAACGCGCCTTGCAGAACGTAGCCGAATACGCCCGCGAACGGGTTTCCGGGCTGGCGATTGACCCGGCAGACCGCACAGGCGGCGTGGCTGATCCGATCATCGTGCACCCCGACATTCGGCGAACGCTGCTAGGCATGGCCTCCTTCGTTGAAGGCGGGCGCGCATTGACAACTTGGGTCAGCGGACTTTTGCACAGTGAGGATGACGGGACTGTCGAGGATGGCGCGCGCGTCGGAGCGGTGCTTACACCCGTAATCAAGGCATATCTGTCCGATCGGGGTTTTGAGGCGCTCAACGCAGGTTTGCAGGTTCTGGGTGGCCATGGGTTCATTGCCGACAACGGCATCGAACAGCTTGTGCGCGATGCCAAAATTCTGCAGCTCTACGAAGGCGCAAATGGCGTGCAGGCTTATGACCTGATCGCCCGCAAGCTGCCGCTGGGCGGCGGGAAGCCCTTTGAAAGCCTGTGCAGCCAGATCCGTCTTGAGGTAAAAAACAGCGCCGCCCTGTCCGAACTGGCCGACTACGCCCAACAGTTGGATCGGGCGCTTGATTTGATGAGCGAAGGCGCAGCGCATCTGACATCAAACCAGGCCGGAACAATCTACGATCCAGCGGGGGCGGCCTATGACTTTCTGAACATGATGGGCATCACGGTCCTTGCGTTCATGTGGTTGAAATCCGCACGGGCCGCGCTTGGTGCAAGGGAAACCGGACTGGCAGAGGATTTCGTTCAACGAAAGCTGGTTCTGGCGCGCTACTGGTTCGAACGCGAATTACCCAAGACCGAATTTCTGAACACCCTCGTCCACACGCCCGCGCAAGGGCTGATGGACCTGCCCGCCGACGCGATCTGACGAAAAAGGAAAGAAAGATGACCAAGGCAAATGAGCTTTTCGACCTGAGCGGCAAGACCGCCCTGATCACAGGCGGCTCGCGTGGGCTGGGCCTACAGATCGCCGAAGTGCTGGGTGACAACGGCGCACGGCTGGTGATCTCGTCCCGCAAGGAAACGGATTTGCTGGAAGCCAAGGCACACCTTGAAGCACGCGGGATCGCCGTGGACTATATCGTGGCGGATAACCGCAAAGATGAAGACCTTGAGGCATTGTCCGCTCAGGCCATCGCAAAGCTGGGTCGGGTCGATATCCTGGTCAACAATGCAGGGGCCACCTGGGGCAGCTCTGCCGTCGATTATCCGATGGAAGCCTGGGACAAACTGATGGACCTCAACGTCCGCTCAGTCTTTCGCCTCAGCCAGTTGATTGCACGGGACTCGATGATCCCGAATGGCGGTGGCCGCATACTGAACCTTGCGTCGATCGCCGGGCTGAAGGGCAACAAGGGGGTCGTGGCATACAACACCTCTAAGGCGGCTGTGGTGAACCTGACCCGCGCATTGGCCCATGAATGGGGCGAGCATGGCATCACCGTGAATGCGCTGGCACCTGGCATGTTCGAAAGCAAGATGACCAAGGGCACGCTGGACGCGCTGGGGCGCGAAAATGTTGCCGCCAAGAACCCGTTGGGCCGGATTGGTGGCAGTGAAGACCTTAAAGGGGCAGCACTGCTTTATTGCTCGGACGCAGGCAGCATGATCACCGGCACCACGTTGGCGGTTGATGGCGGGCTGACCGCGATCTGAAAACGCCCGGCCCACCCGTTGGCCATTTGAAAAAGGAAAGTCTGATGCAAAAACAGGTCTCGTTTCATTTCGATTTCGGCAGCCCGAACTCTTATCTCGCGCATCTTCTGATACCCGGGCTCGCGCAGACCTATGGCGCCACGTTCACTTACGTGCCTGTGCTTTTGGGCGGCATCTTCCGAGCGACCGGCAACCGGGCGCCGGGTGAGACCAATGCCGGGATCGAGAACAAGCTGCGGTATGAACGGCGCGACCTGTTGCGCTTTACCGAACGCAACGGGATCGCCGACGAGTTCGCGTTTAATCCCTATTTCCCGATCAACACCTTGCAAGTGATGCGCGGTTGCATAGCGGCAAAACAGTTGGACGTATTCGAGCCGTATGTGGAACACGTCTTCCGTGGCATGTGGCAGTTCGAACAGAACCTGGGCGACCCCGAAGTGCTGGCACGTTGGCTGACTGAAGGTGGACTAGACGCTGAACCGCTGCTTGCGCTGACGCAAGACCCAGAGGTCAAAGCGCAATTGATTTCGAACACGGAAAAGGCAGTTTCCGCTGGCGATTTTGGCGCACCGACCTTTCACTATGACGGTGAAATCTATTTCGGAAAGGATCGTATCCGCGATCTCGAGCAGCATCTGGCCGGTCTGGACAACTGACAAATGAATTTGGGTCAGCCGACCCACCCTAAAGAAGGACACTCCTCATGGAACAAAGAGCAGAAACCGTTGTCGTTGTCGGAGCCGGTGATTTCATCGGCGCGGCCATCTGCAAGGCCTTTGCCGCCGAAGGCTTTACGGTGATTGCCGGTCGCCGCAACGGGGACAAGCTGCAACCGCTGGTGGATGAGGTCACTGCAGCCGGGGGCCGCATGATCGGCAAAAGTCTGGATGCTCGCGACGAAGATCAGGTCATCGACTTCATCAAATCCGCCGAAGAGGTTGGCCCGATCGAAGTCTGCATCTTCAATGTCGGCGCGAATGTGAATTTCCCGTTCACGGAAACCACGGAACGGGTTTTCCGCAAAGTCTGGGAAATGGCCTGTTACGCCGGATTTCTGACCGGGCGCGAAGCCGCCAAAGCGATGCTGCCGCGCGGAACCGGGAATATCTTTTTCACTGGCGCGACCGCCGGACTGCGCGGCAATCCAGGCTTTGCCGCCTTTGCCAGCGCCAAGTTCGGTATCCGTGCCGTTGCCGAATGCGCCGCGCGTGAATTGATGCCCAAAGGCATCCATGTGGCGCATCTGGTCATTGATTCCGGAGTTGATACCCAATGGGTGCGCGAGATGATCACCGCCCGCGGAGGCGACCCAGATGACCGGGTTCTGATGAATCCCGAGTCTGTGGCCAAAACCTATATCCAGCTATGGAAACAGCCCAAGGACGCATGGATGTTCGAAACGCAGATACGCCCAAGCTCGGAAACATGGTAAAGCGGAAAGCGTCGTAACAGGCGAAAGGACCAAGGCGGTCGTGGTGCGTTTGTGTCGGCCAGACGCGAAGAAAATAGCAGGGAGGCCCGCACACAGAAGGCGCGGGGTGGCGACTATGGATAGCAGGCAAGCGCTGGAGGACGCGAAGGCGCTGAAACGCCAGTTGGAAAGTATGCCACCTGAAAAGGCAGTGGGTCTGACGTCGACCTACGACCTTTTGTGCCAATCGGCACGGAAATACGGACCGCAAACCGCCTTGCGATTTCTGGAAACGGCCGAGCCCGGCGGCACCAGCCGGACATGGAGCTACTCTGAGCTTTTGTCCCAATTGCACCGCTGCGCGAATGTCCTGACTTCGCTTGGGGTCGGACCCGACGATGCGGTTGGACTCATGCTGCCCGGATGTCTCGAGTATTACTCGGCGCTGTGGGGCGCTGAGGCGGCGGGCATCGCCGCACCTCTCAACCCGATGCTGAAGGCTGAAAAGCTGATCAGCCTGCTGCGCGCGGCGCAGGCAAAGGTCTTGATCACCTATGGCGGGCAAGGTGATTGCGGCTATTGGGATAAGGCATGCGCCATTCAAAAGGCCCTGCCCGACCTGAAGATCCTGACCGTTGCGCCTTTGGGCGAACCAGATCTCGGCGCAGAGTTGGCCACAAGTTTTACGCGAGCCTGTGCTGCCGCACCGGATGACAAATTGATTTCAGGCCGCCAGATTTCCGGCGACGACATCGCTGCCTATATCCACACGGGCGGCACCTCAGGGACGCCGAAACTGGCAAAGCATACGCATTTCGGGCAGGTTTGCGTGACGTGGGCGCATGCTTCCCTATCAAAAATCCCTGAAAGCGGATGCATGATTGCAGGCTTCCCCATGTACCATGTCGCCGGGATCTTGCCGAACGGCCTGTCCCTCCTCTTTCGCGGTGTCGAAGTGATCATCCCCACCCCCCTTTTGATGCGAAACAAGGGGATGGTCCGCAATTTGTGGAAACTTGTTGAGCGTCACAAGATCACCGGCTTCACTCTTGCGCCAACATCCTTTGCCGCTTTGTCCAATGTGCCCGTGGGTGACGCCGATATTTCCTCATTGCGCACAATTCGCACAGGTTCTGCTGCGATCCCCGCTGAACTGGCCACTCGGTTTCGCACGCAATTCGGGCACTCGATCCTCGAAGCCTATGGCATGACCGAAATGACCGGCCTTTCGGCTTTTGTACCTGCCGGAGTTCTTGCCCCGCCCGGATGTTGTGGATTGCCCCTGCCCTTTGCGCGGATACGCATCGGCGACATGGGTTCACGGCAAGGGAACAGCTTCCGGGACGCCCCGCAGGGCGAGACCGGCATGATCCTGTATAGTGGGCCCTGCACCTTTGCCGGATATGTCGATGACAGTATGAATTCCGAAGCATTCACGCCTGAAGGCGAACTGATCTCGGGCGATCTTGGGTTTTTCGACGAAAACGGGCTGCTCAACATCACCGGGCGTGCCAAGGATCTGATCATACGCGGTGGCCACAATATCGAACCCAAAATGATCGAAGACGCCATGTGCCGTCACCCGGATGTGGAACATGCGGCTGCCGTCGGCGCGCCGGACGCTTATGCCGGGGAACTGCCCGTGGTATTCGTAACCCTGCAGGAAGGCGCGACGGCGACCGAAGCCGAGTTGCTGGAATTCGCGCGTGCCGTTGTCGATGAGGGCCCGGCCCGACCCAAATCTGTGACCGTTTTAGAGGCCATGCCGATGACGAATGTTGGCAAGATCTTCAAGCCCGAGATCCGCGAAAAAGCGGCCGCAAACGTCGTGCGCACCATATTGGCCACTGCGATGGACCCGAATGACGTTCCATCTGTCACAGCACAGATTGATCCCCGCGGCCGGATGCAAGTGCAGCTTCAGGGTACGCCGGTCCCGGCAGACCTGATGGAGGAATTGCGCAAGCTTCCGGTCGTCCTTAATCAGGACTGAGGCCTTTAGTGCGGGGCTGGCGGCTTTAGCAACACCATCGCGGCGTCCTGAGTGCGGGCGACCTGTTCGTCTATATTAATCGTGTCCGGCTCCAGCAGCGCCTGCATGGTCACACCACGCAGCAAACCGACTATTGCGATGGCTGCATTTTGAATGTCGATATCGCCTGGGTATTCACCGGTCTGAATCCCCGCCTCGATCAGGTTGGCGATACGCAGGCGAAACAGCCTGTTTGCCTTGACAATATCGCCCTGAATTTCAGGCACGGCCCCCAATGCTTCGCCCATGATCACATGCAGGGCCCGCACCCTGCTTTGTTTGCGCACCACATCCCCAAGGTAAAGCCGGATGAACGCGCGCATCAATTGCTGGGCGGAATCATTGCTGGCACGGGTCTCACCAAACCCGGTTCGTTTGGCGTGATCCAGTGCAGCATCCTCAAGTGCGGCAGGATCCGCGCTTTGATCCTCACCGGTGAACATGTCTTCGACCTGCTGCACATAGGTGGGGTTATTGGCAAATCTGTTCATGATCGTTGCAAGCACCGCCCTGAGCAAGCCAACCTTCGATCCGTATCGCGTGCTTATCAGGGCCCCGGTGCAGCCTGCCGCGTCGCCAATCTGATTCAGGGTCGTTTTCATATAGCCCTGCCGGGCATAGAGCTCGATGGCAGATTCGATGATCCGGGCGTCGCTTTGCGAGCGGCGTTCTTTCTGGGTGAGTTTTGGTTGATCATTCATTTGGATATCAGTGCTCAGATCCTGAAACTTGTCTACCGCTTGGGCCACTATTTGTTTGTAGCTGGGTTACCAGCATCATTATCACAATAATAGTTGTTGGCCAACAACTATTATTGTGATAATGTGCGCTCCATATCAAAAAGGGAAGCCACAGATGATTGAAATTGTTCCTACCGGCGCACCATGTGGTGCCGTGGTAACCGGAATTGACCTTTCGCAACCGCTGGACAAAGACAGCCTGAACAAGCTGCGCGAGGCATGGCTGGAACACCATGTTCTGATCTATCCGAACCAGAAACTGCAGCCTGAAGAATTCGAAGCCTTCGTCGAACAATTCGGCCCCATCGCCGACGACCCGTACATCAAGCCGGTGCCCGGTCAGAAACGCATCGCGGCAATCCAGCGCAGGGCCGATGAAACGGGCGGGATTTTCGCCGATGTCTGGCACGCGGATTGGAGCTTTAAGCCTGTGCCGCCCTCTGGCACGTTTCTCTATGGCATCACCATTCCGCCCAAAGGGGGTGACACGCTGTTTTGCAACGAACAGAAAGCGGCGCAGGCCATGCCAGCAGAACTGCGTGCCAAAGTCGAGAAACTGAGTGGCATTCACTCAGCCCGCAAAGCCTATTCGCGGACAGGTGGAAAATACTCCAACTACACGGGCTCGATGCAGGTGACCACTTCGGACGATGCAGATACCGAGGTAAAGCACGACATCCTGCGCCAACACCCTGAATCAGGCGCCGAGGGCCTGTTCGTCGGTTCTTACCTGCTGGATGTCGTTGGGTTGTCAGAAGACGAAGCCACCCAACTTATCGCCGAGGTCAACGCATGGGTTCAGCGCCCCGAATTTGTCTACACCCACAAATGGGAAGCGGACATGTTGGTGCAATGGGACAACCGCGCTGTTCTGCACAAAGCTACAGGCGGGTTTGAAGGGTACGATCGGCTTTTGCATCGGCTGACGGTTGAAGATGACAAAAGCTATCACGTCACTGCCGCGTAGTGCCGTCACAGGGGCATTTTTGTGCCCCTGTTGACCACAGCTTTAGCGGAGTTGCGCCCCGTCTCTCTCGATCATGTGGCTACGCAACACTCCTGGAAGGCCCGACTTTGCCCCATGTTGGTCCAGAAAAACCAGAACCGCCGTAGCTGTGGCGATCTGGCCACCTCCCCAGATCGCATACTCCATCGTACAGCTTGATCGCCCCACCTGCGCAGTACGACCTGTCACGATCACGTCGTCATCCAGATGAACCGGTTTTAGATAGTCGATCTGAAACCGGCGGATCACCATCAAACTGGCCCCCGGCGTCGCGTATTCCGGCCAGCCATAGGCGCGCAGATAGGCCATGCGGTACGCCTCGATCCAACGCAGGTATTTCACGTTCGAAACATGGTTCTGCGCATCCAAATCCCCGAACGTCGCCCGAAACCCAACCCCAAAGCTCCAAGGCTCGGGCACCCCGCAACCGCGCAACTCGGCGGCTTGCATCGGCTCATAATGCTTTGAAATTCTGAACTTTTGCTCGCTCATAACTTACTGTCTTTGCCTGTTATTCTGCCATTATCATTCTGCTGGCCTTCTCTGCGATCATGATAGTCGGTGCGTTGGTATTGCCCGAAATCAGCTCGGGCATGATCGAACAATCGACGACGCGTAACCCCGCAATCCCGTGCAGTTTCAACTGCGCATCCACCACGGCATCCGGCCCCGGCCCCATCTTGCACGTCCCAGACGGATGGAAGATCGTCACCGCGTGACCGCGCGCCCAGTCCAACATCGCGTCGTAATCGTCGCTTTCGATCGTGCTGCCCGGCTGGAATTCGGACGCAATATAGTCCGCCAGCGGTGATTGCGCCGCAATGGAACGGGCGATGCGAAGTCCTGCGACCATTGTGCGGCAATCGGTTTCCGTCGACAGATAGTTGGGGTGAATTTTAGGATAAGTGGCAGGGTCAGGACCGTTCAACAGAATCTGTCCGCGGCTTTCGGGGCGCAACTGGCAGACGGTCGAAGTAAAGCCGAAGAAGTCGTGCAAGTTCCCTTCCACATCATACGAAAAGGGCTGGACGTGAAACTGGATGTCCGGCGTTTCCAGATCAGGGTGCGTTTTCAGAAACGCGGTTGCATCTGCCGCAGGCATCGACAAGGGCCCGTTCCGGCCCGAAAAATAGTATTGGACGGCCACGACCGCCTGACGCAGCAGCGAAGTCCCCTCGCGGTTATAAGTGGGCACCGACATCCGATGCACCATCTTGGCCTGTAGATGATCCTGCATCGCCTGCCCGACGCCCGAAAGCTGATGACGAGGTTGCACCCCGTTTTCAGACAAGTGATCGGGGTTTCCGATCCCGGACAACATCAATATCTGAGGTGAACCGATCGACCCCGCCGACAAGATCACCTCTCGTCCGGCCCTGAGCGACATCACTCTACCCGAGCGATCCTTGTAAGTAATGCCGGTACAGCGTTTACCGTCCAGATCCACGTGCTGCACAAGGGCATGAGTGATCACGCGCAGATTGGGGCGCGATCTGATCGGTTTCAGAAAAGCACTCGCCGTTGAATGACGTTTGCCATAGGCGATGGTTGTTTGAAAAAAGCCGACCCCTTCCTGCTGCTCTGCATTGTGGTCAGGGTTGAAAGGGTAGCCCGCCGCAATAGCGGATTCGACCCATTTCTCACTCAGCGGATGGCGCGAACGCGGGGTGCTGACCGTCAACTCTCCTTCACTCCCCCGCAGGTCAGAGCTGTATTGATCCTCCGCACCGTCCTCGCGTCCCTCGGTCGCCTTGAACAATGGCAGAACGTCATCCCAGCCCCAGCCTTCGTTGCCCAATTGCCGCCAACGGTCATAGTCGGATGGCTGCCCGCGCACGTACAGCAACCCGTTGATTGACGATGACCCGCCGAGCGTTTTGCCGCGTGGCCAGAAAAGCCGCCGCCCGTTTACGCCGGGATCAGGCTCGGTTGAATAGCACCAGTTGTATTTCTCATTGCGCAGCATCTTCACAAAGCCCGCAGGCGCATGAATGAACGGGCTGTTATCCTTCCCCCCGGCCTCCAGCAAAATGACCTTGTTTGTAGGGTCTGCACTCAGCCGGTTGGCCAGCACACAGCCCGCTGAACCTGCCCCAACGATGATGTAATCAGCGTCCACTTGTCCGGCACCTCCCAATACCATCCAATGAAACTCGGCACGAAGGCTTGTTCAGCCTTAAAGCTGTGGGTCGCGTTCAGGCCAAAGTCACGGAGTCAGGACGACCCGACCGATAACCTTCCCGTCCTTGAGGTCCATCAGCGCATCATTGGCGTCCTGCAGCGGACGGCGCGTCACTGGCGCCAAGTCCAACTTGCCAGATTTGGCCAGTTCAAGCAGTTCGGACAGTTCGTTCAGATTGCCCACATACGACCCGATCACCGCCATGGCGCGCATCGGGAAATAGACGGTGGGGATTTTCACCTGACCGCCAAACAAGCCGACCACGACAATCCGCACGCCCTTGCGCCCAGCAGCCAGTCCCAAATTGATCGTGGTCTCGGCCCCGACCAAATCCAAAACCAATAGGGCCCCACCCCCGTTGGCGGCTTTGATCTGCTCGTCCGCATCCGGCGCATTGGCGTCAATGGCAGCAAGCGCCCCGGCCTCGAGCACGGCCTTGCGTTTCGCCTCATCAAGATCGACGAAAATGGCCCCTTTGCCCCCAAGTGCACGGATCACCCGAAGCGCCATATGTCCAAGACCACCCGCGCCCAGGATCACCACCGGCGTGTCGCGGATATCGTCCCCGAATTTCTTGAGCGCACTATAGGTGGTGACACCGGAACAGGCCAAAGGCGCGGCTTCTGCCGGATCAAGGTCCCCAAGCGCCAGACAATATTTGGCGCGGGGCACCACCACGTATTGCGCGTACCCACCGGGCGTGAATATCCCCAAGGAACGCGGCGCATTGGGGCACAAATTCTCCTGATCCTTTGCGCAGGTTTCACAGGTGCCGCAACCCAGCCAAGGATGCACCAGATAGCTTTCGCCCAACTCCAACCCCTGCGCGTCAGGACCCAGTGCCACCAGTTTGCCGACAATCTCATGCCCCATGGTCAGGGGCAGTTTCACGCCCCGGTCGGACAGGTTCATTTCTTGGTTGTCGCCCAGATCATAGCCACCTTCCCAGAAATGCAGATCAGAGTGACACACGCCCGAGGCGCGCACTTTCAACAGCACTTCGTCGCCCTTCAACTCAGGAACGTCCTGTACAATTTTCTGTAGCGGCGCCCGGTGTTCCGTCACGCAATAGCACTCGTTCTTCATGGTCTGGCCTCTTGTCGTTGATGTCGCAATCGCTTGGAAATGTTACCATCCAGCCGCATCTGTATGATGGCCATCATCCCACCAAGCCTGCCCGGATGTCAACAAAACTTGACCACCATTGCTGTTGGCCCAATGCGACCTGCATGATGTACGTCATGCATTTGGATTGACGGACGACCCTAGGGTTTAAGGGGCCGCCTGCCGACCCAGCGCATGCAGAAAGCGTCACAACCGCAAAAAAAAAATAATGTTTTTGCGAAACATTGTTCTGCACAGCGGTCTTGGCATAGCTAAAAAACCGCTCTAACATCCTCCGAGGAGGAGTCGTGGGCCTGTCCAATTGGGAGGCCGCGCATATGGGAGGATATCGCTTTGATTTTGACAGGCGCGGTTGATGCGTGGCTAAAAAACTATGCGCATGGCAGTGCCGGAACTTCGGCTATGACGCCTGAACAGGCCGTTCATTACCTGATCGCAAATGAACCGATATTCGAACTGACCCAAACCCGGATTCGCGGGGTCGAGACCCGCATATTCAAAAACATTCCCGGTCACATCCGCGCCCTCATGCAACTCAGCAGGGCAGATCAGGGCGACGGCACGGCGGATTATCTGGTGTTTGGCGACGAGCGCTGGACCTATGATGAGTTTTGTTCCGAAACAAACAGAATGGCGCACGCCCTCACAACCGAACTTGGGGTGCGCAAGGGCCAGCCGGTCGCCATTGCAATGCGCAATTGTCCCGAGTTTCTGTTTCTGTTCACAGCGATCGCGTCGATTGGAGCGGTGACTGTCTTTCTGAATGGCTGGTGGACCACCGAAGAGCTGGATTACGCGCTGCAAGACAGTGGTGCAAAGATCGTGTTCGGCGACCGAAAAAGAGTCGAACGCCTGCTGCCGTTGCAATCCGCAAGGGATGTTCAGGTTATCGGGGTACGGGACGGCAACGATCTCACACCGGTCAGCTACGACACATTGCTGGCCGCCAGCTCAGACGATAACTGGCCAGATGTTGAAATCGACACCGATGATGACATGGGGATTATGTACTCATCGGGGACAACCGGCCACCCAAAGGGCGTTGTTCTGACCCATCGCGGCGCGATGAGTGCCGTGTTTTCCTGGTTGATGGTCATGACTGCGGCCCCGCTGGTCACGCCCCCCGACGCAGATGAACCCGCGCCTTTGCGCCCGGCCACCTTGGTGGTGACGCCGCTTTTCCATGTCACCGCAACCCATCCGGTTTTTCTGTATTCAATTCCGGCCGGGGCCAAGCTTGTGGTGATGGAGAAATGGGAGGCCGACCGCGCCGTCCAGTTAATTCAAGAAGAACAGATCACCCGGTTTCTGGGCGTTCCGACCCAAACCCACGATCTTATGGAGGCCGCTGTGCGCACGGCGCAGCCCCTCGAAACGCTGGACTTTATTAATTCGGGCGGTGCCAAGCGGCCCCCGCCACAGGTGGGTGAGCTGGCTCAGGTCTTTCCCGCTGCTCAAATCGCAACCGGATGGGGCATGACCGAGACCAACGCCCTTGGGATGGGCACCGCAGGGGATGACTATGTCGCGCGCCCCGGATCGGCGGGTCGGCTGTATCCCCCCGTGCAGGACCTGCGCTTTCTCGACGACGACGGGCAGGATGTGCCGCCCGGCGAGATCGGAGAGATCACCGTCAAGGGCCCGACGATCATGCGCTGTTACCTCAACAAACCCGAAGCCACCGCCGAAGTGCTGAACGAAGGCTGGCTGCGCTCGGGCGACCTGGGCTTTATTGACACCGATGGGTTTGTCACCATCGTGGATCGCAAGAAAAACATCATCATCCGCGGGGGCGAAAACATCGCGTGTCTGGATGTCGAAGGTGCCCTGCACAAACATCCCGCTGTGGCCGAAGCCTGCGCGTTTTCCATACCGCATGAAAGGTTGGGCGAAGTCGTAGGCGCCGGGGTGCAGCTGCGCGCTGGCCATCACGCAACGGCGCAGGACATTCAGGACTATCTGGCAGAGCACATCGCCGCGTTCAAAATACCGGAACACTTGTGGCTGCATTCCGACCCCCTGCCGCGCGGTGCCACGGACAAGCTCGACCGGCGCGCTTTGCGCGCTCAGTGTATTAATTCATTAAATGGAACAGATGCATGAACACCCAAGACGACCTCGTCACGTATCACGCCTCGGCAGGCAAAGCTGCCTGGAATGTACCCGATATTGACGCCGCAACGCCCAGACGCCCGGTAAAGACCATCGGCATCATCGGTGCAGGCACAATGGGCGGCGGGATTTCCATGAATTTCGCCACCGCAGGCTATGACGTAAAGATCGTCGAAACCCGGCAAGAAGCATTGGACCGTGGCCTAGCCGTGGTGCGCAGCAACTATCAGCGCAGCGCCGACCGGGGCCGGTTCCCTCAGTCTGAGGTCGACATCCGTATGGCGCGATATGACGGTTGCCTGTCGCTGGAGGATCTGGCCGATTGTGATCTGGTGATCGAAGCGGTGTTCGAGGACATGGAGCTGAAACGCAAGATCTTCACCGATCTGGACCGGATCATGAAACCGGGCGCGATTTTGGCCACCAACACCTCGGCGCTGGACATTGACGAGATCGCCTCGGTGACCAGTCGCCCCCAGGACGTGATCGGGCTGCACTTTTTCTCACCCGCCAACGTCATGAAACTGTTGGAGATTGTTCGAGCAGAGCACACGGCACAAGACGTTCTGGCCACCTGTCTGGATGTCGCGCTTGAAATCAACAAGATTGCCGTTGTCGTGGGCGTCTGCCCCGGATTTGTCGGCAACCGGATGCTGTTCAAACGGCAGGATCAGGCGATGAAGCTGGTCTATCGCGGCGTAATGCCCTGGGATGTCGACGCGGCGCTGAACGCCTTCGGCTTCAAGATGGGACCGTTTCAGATGGCGGACCTTGCGGGCTTGGATATTGGCTGGTCCAAGGGGGCCACAACCGATAACCCGATCCGCGATGCGCTGTGCGAACTGGACCGTCGGGGACAGAAAACCAAGGCCGGGTATTATGACTATGACGAAAGCCGCACGCCGCTGCCCTCGGATGTGACCGCGAAAATCATCTCGGACATTACAGGGGCCGAGCCTTCGCAAATGTCGCAGGACGACATCATTGATGTCTGTATCTGCCCGATGATCAATGAGGCGGTAAAAATCCTTGAGGAAAACAAGGCGCAGCGTCCGTCGGATGTCGATGTGGTCTGGATCAACGGCTATGGCTGGCCCGCGGATAAGGGCGGCCCGATGTATTACGGCGACATGATCGGCGCGGCCAAGGTGCTGGAGGTTATGGAAAAACTGGGGGCCGAAGACCCAGATTTTGCGCCTGCTGAAATGCTGGGACAGCTTGCCGCCGATGGTGGCAAATTTACTGAAATTGATACCGGTGGTCTGAAAACCGCACGCGTCTGAAGGAGACATCATGTCATACGAATTCATCACCACCGAACAGCGGGGTCATGTCCTGCTGGTCACCATGAACCGCCCCGAGGTTTACAATGCCGTCCATGCGCCGATGCATCACGAAATGGCCGATTGCTGGGACAAGTTTGCCGCCGCCGAGGATCAATGGGTCGCCGTTCTGACCGGCGCAGGAGATAAGGCGTTCACGGCGGGCAACGACCTGAAATTCACCGCCAAACATGGGCCGCAACCGATCCCCGAGACCGGGTTTGCGGGGCTGGCAATGCGCTATGACCTGGAAAAGCCGATCATCGCTGCCGTTAACGGCTTTGCCATGGGTGGCGGGTTTGAAACCGCGCTAAGCTGCGACATCATTCTGGCCTCGGACCGCGCGAAATTTGCGCTGCCAGAGGTCAAGGTCGGCTTTTTCGCCGCGGCCTCAGGCGTGCAACGTCTGAGCCGTTATATCGGCCGCCTTGCGGCGCAAGAGATGATGATCACCGGCCGGACCATTGACTCAGACGAAGCCCTGAAACTGGGCTGCGTGAACGAGGTTGTCCCCCATGACGATCTGATGACCCGCGCCATGGCTCTGGCCGAAGACATCTGCAACGTGTCGCCATCGTCGGTCAAAGCCACCAAGCGGGTTCTGAACCGCATGGCGCAGATCGAGGGCTTTGCCGAAAGCATGGAACATTCGCGCGAAGTGCTGAAGGATCTGGCCCAAACCGAAGATTTCAAAGAAGGCGTGCAGGCCTTTGCCGAGAAACGCAAGCCCAACTGGGTCAACCGCTAAGCGAGCCACGCTCGTCAATACAGGAGACCTGACATGGTCCAAACCGTTGCAGATATGAACAACCTGGAAATGTCCGAAGGCGCCAAGCCGCTTTTGGAAAAGGTGATCAAGCATATCGCCGAAAACGTCGATCCCATCACCGAGGAATATCATCGGCTTGGCCACGGCCGCGCCGACCGCTGGTCCTATGCCCCCGGTCAGCTTGAATTGCTGGAAACCGCCAAGCAAAAGGCGCGTGATGCGGGGCTGTGGAATTTTTTCCTGCCCAATGCCGAAACCGGCGAGGGCCTGTCGAACCTCGACTATGCCTATATCGCCGCTGAACTGGGCAAAAACCCCTTGGCATCAGAGACGCTGAACTGCTCGGCCCCCGACACCGGAAACATGGAAGTTCTGGAACGGATCGGAACCGAGGAACAGAAGGAAAAGTGGCTGAAACCCCTGTTGGCCGGAGAAATCCGGTCGGCCTTTGCGATGACCGAACCGGACATGGCCTCGTCTGATGCGCGCAATATCAGCACCCGTGCGGTACTGGAAAACGGCGAATGGGTCATCAATGGCGAGAAATACTATATCTCGGGCGCGGGCGATCCGCGCTGTAAGATCATGATCGTGATGGTAAAAACCTCGCCCGAGGCTGAAACCTTCCGTCAGCAAAGCCAGATCCTTGTGCCGATGGACACACCGGGTGTCGAAATCGTCGGACCAATGCATGTCTTTGGTCAGGATGACGCCCCGCACGGGCATATGCAGATCCGGTTTACCAATGTGCGCGTCCCTGAAAGCAACATCCTTTGGGGCGAAGGACGTGGGTTCGAAATCTCGCAACTGCGGCTTGGGCCGGGGCGGATTCACCATTGTATGCGCTCGATCGGGCAGGCGGAAAAGGCGCTGGACCTGATGATCGCGCGCGGCATCAGCCGCGAGGCGTTTGGCAGAAAACTGCTGGACCTGGGCAAGAACATGGAAACCCTGTCACGCATGCGGATCGAGATCGAGGCGATGCGCCTGATGGTGCTCAAGGCGGCCAAGGCGATGGACACGATGGGCAACAAAGAAGCGCGCATCTGGGTGTCGATGATCAAGGCAATGGTGCCGGAAAAGGCCTGCCAGATCATTGATCAGGCCATACAAATCCACGGTGCGACCGGTATTTCGCAATGGTCGCCCCTGTCCGAGATGTATACCGGCCAGCGCACCCTGCGTTTTGCTGATGGCCCGGATGAAGTCCACCACGCCGTGGTCGCGCGGGCCGAGGTCAAGGATTACCTGGCATCAAACGAACGTCAGGCCGGGGCTTCGTCTGTCACGAAAGGCGGACGTCAGTTCGAGGGACCATAAGGAAAGAACGATGAACAACATGTTTGACCTGACTGGGCGCAACGCCCTGCTGACCGGTGCGTCCCGCGGGATGGGGCTGGAAATGGCCAAGGGACTGGCGCAGCAAGGTGCCAATGTGGTGATCTCGGCGCGAAAGATCGAAGCGCTAGAGGCCGCCGCCGCCGAAATCAACGACGCCGTGGGGCGTCAGGCCGCAACGCCAATGACCTGCAATATCGGCAACAGACAAGAGGTCGAGGCACTGACCAAGGCCGCCCGTGATGCGGTGGGACCGATCTCGATCCTGATCGGAAACGCAGGGGTAAACCCGTTTTACGGCTCGATGCGCGATATCCCGGATGAGGCCTATGAGAAGACCATGCAAGCCAATGTCCAGTCCAACCTGTGGCTGGCCAATGCAGTCTTTCCGGATATGGAGGGGTTGGGCGGTGGCTCGATGCTGTTCACCTCGTCCATTGGTGCGTTCAAACCCTCTGACACGCTGGGCACCTACAACATCTCGAAACTGGCGCTGATCGCTCTGGTCCGCAATCTGGCGATGGAGATGGGTCCGGCGGGGGTACGGGTCAACGCGCTCTGCCCCGGCGTGGTCAAGACCGAGTTCGCGCGCGCCTTGTGGGACAATCCGAAAACGGCCGAGTTCTACCTGCGTCAGGTGCCCCTGCGCCGACTGGGAGAGCCAGAGGATTTCACCGGTATCGCCGCGTTCATGGCCTCGGACGCCAGCCGCTATATCACGGGTCAGGCACTGACCGTGGATGGCGGTGGCGTGATGTGGACGTAAGGGGTAAGCCATGGAGATCGAAGGACAAATCGTCGTCGTTACCGGGGCTGCCAGCGGCATCGGCAAAGCTTTGGCTGCGGCCTTTGCCGAAGCCGGAGCCAGATCGGTCATTTGCGCCGACCTGAACCTGCCCGGCGCGGAAGAGACCGCAAACCAGATCGGCGGCATCGCCATGAAAGCAGATGTCTCGAAGGAGGATGACATCGCCGCGCTGATCGACAGAACCGAAACCGAGATTGGACCCATCGGCATCTTCTGTTCCAACGCGGGCATCCTCAGCATCGGCGGGCCTGAAACCGACAACGACGTCTGGCAAGGTATGTGGGAAGTCAACGTGATGTCCCATATCTGGGCCGCGCGCCATGTGGTGCCGCGCATGATCGAACGCGGAGGTGGGTATCTGCTCAACACCGCCTCGGCCGCCGGATTGCTCAATCAGGTTGGCTCGATGGCTTACGGGGTTACCAAACACGCCGCGGTCGGGGCGGCGGAATGGCTGGCCTTTACCTATCGCGATCAGGGTATCGGGGTATCGCTGCTCTGCCCGCAGGCGGTTCGGTCCGAGATGACACGGGGGCGCGAGGACAGCGTTGCCTCACAGGACGGTCTGTTGGAGGCCGAACCTGTCGCCGAAGCCTGCCTGCAAGCCATCCGGGACGAAACTTTCCTGATCCTGCCCCACCCCGAGGTGCTGGGCTATATGCGCAACAAGACTGACAACTACGACAAATGGCTGGGGGGCATGCGCAAACTCAATCGGTTTTACGGCGCGGCCATGACCCGAGCGCCAAAGTAAAGCCCCCCTCTGACGCCGGGCGATCGGCGTAAGGAACGCCGGTCAGAGATCGTAAACCCTGCGGGCCGTGCCGCTGAACAGCGCGGCCTTTTCTTCTTCCGCGTAGTCCTCCGCAATCTTCTTGAGACCGTTCCACAACACCGAATAGCTGATCGAGATACGGTCAACGGGGAAGTTGCTTTCGAACATGCAGCGCCGGGGCCCGAAACAGGCGATCATATGGTGATACCAGGGGGCCATGACTTCGGCGAATTCATCCGAACCCGGTGGTTGGCTGCGATCATGCCAGCCCCACCCATTATCGGGCATGGCCATACCACCCAGTTTGGCAACCACGTTGGGACAGGCCGCAAGTGCTGCGATGTCATCTTTCCATTGCGCAAAGATGCTGTCGCGTTGGCCAGAAAACCGACCCACACCCAAAGGCACAGACAGATGATCCAACACCAGCGTGGTACCCGGAACCGCTTGGGCCAGATCCGTGAAGGCGGGCAGTTGGTGATGATATTGCCAAGTGTCATAGGTCAGCCCCCGCGCGCCCAAACGGGCCACGCCCCTGCGAAACTCCGGGTCCGAATAAAGGCCTTCCTGCCCCCGGCCGGGCAGGAACAACTGGTCGGGCTCGGCATCTCGGGCTCCGGCGTGGCGGATACCTTTGAACAACCCCTGCCCCTCAGCGATATGAGCATCCAGAACGGCGTCCAGATCAGGGTTCCGCAGATCGGCAAACCCTACAATCCCAGTCAACGGCGCCGGGCCGGTATGGGCGCGGGCCATCGCTGCCACCTGCCGGGTTTCACCGACCGGGGCAAGCGGGTCTGGTGATGTTGGATCGTAGTAAGACCGGCATTCCACATAGACGGTTTCAACCACGTTATGTCCGCTGGAGGTATCGGCCTGCAATTCGGCCATCTCATAGACATATCCGTGCCGGTCCCACAGGTGGTGATGCGGATCGACGATTTCGCGTGCGGGGTCAATGATGTCTTCGGTGACTTGCGCCAGCCAGTCGTCGCGCGCGGCCATACGGGGAATCCATGCTATGTCGACTTTCATGACGCCTCCCTAATTGCAAATCTTCTCGTTCTTCACTGCAGGCTAACCCCGTTTCGCGCAATATCACCCCTGCAACAGATATTCCTCGCGCAGTTTGGTGTATGCGACAAAGAAATCGAAACTGTCAGGGTTCGACATGGAATCCCGGTTGACCACATCGCCCGGGTCACCACCCAGCAGCAGCTTTTTCACCGGAACTTCCAGCTTTTTGCCCGACAAGGTGCGCGGCACTTCGGCGATTTGAACGATCTCATTGGGGACAAAGCGCGCGGATACCGCAGAACGGATTGCACCGTTGATCTTGTCCTTCATAGCGTCGTCCAGCGTCTGACCCTCGGCCAGCACCACGAAAAGCGGCATGAAACTGTCGCGGCCCAGAAACTCCAGATCGACCACAAGTGAATCCATCACCTCTGCCAAGCCCTCGACCGCCTGATAAATCTCGGACGACCCCAGCCGCAGCCCCTTGCGGTTGATCGTGGCATCCGAACGGCCATAGATGACCGACGCACCCTCGGGCGTGATCTCGATCCAGTCGCCGTGGCGCCAGATGCCGGGGTAGGTGTCGTAATAACTGTCATACAGACGCGATCCGTCCTCATCCCCCCAGAAATACAGCGGCATAGACGGCAGCGGTTCCGTGCAGACCAGTTCTCCGACCGTGTCGAACACCTCATTGCCGCCCTCGTCAAAGGCGCGCACGGCATTGCCCAGCATACGGCACTGCATTTCGCCTGCGCGCACAGGCAGCATCGGATTGCCGCCAACAAAAGCGCTGGCGATATCGGTCCCGCCCGAGATCGGGGCCAGCCACAGGTCGGATTTCACGTTGCTGTAAATCCAGTCATAGCCGTCGGCACTCAGCGGCGATCCGGTCGAGCCCAGACCGTTGAGCGAAGACAGGTCCAGATCGGCAGGGCGTATGCCTGCCTTGAGGCAGGCCTCGTAAAAGGCCGCCCCCGCCCCGAGAAAAGACAGCCGATGCCGGGCGGCAAAACGCCAGAAGGCCATCATGTCCGGGTGGTTGGGCGCGGCATCGAACAAGGCGGCAGTCGCCCCTTGGCCAAGTGCAGACAACTGTGTGTTCCACATGATCCAGCCGGATGAGGTCATCCATGCATAGCTGTCGGTCCGCGTCAGGTTCTGGTGCAGGCTGCGCTTGGCGCTTTCAAGCAGCACGCCGCCATGACCATGCACGATGGGTTTGGGATTGCCGGTCGTGCCCGAGGAATAGACGATCCACAGCGGGTGATCGAAGGGAACGGGCGTGCTTTGATACGTCGCGTCGCCTTGCGTCAGCGGGCCGAAAGCGAGCGCATCTTCGGGCACTTCGCCAGCGACCGGCACCCAAAGCGTGTGCTGTACCGAAGGCAACCCGGCGCGGATCTCTTGCAGCAGGGAGCGGCGGTCGATTTCTTTCCCCGCATGGGTATAGCCGTCCTGCACGATCAACACTTTGGGTTCGATCTGTCGGAACCTGTCCAGAATGGCAACACGCCCCATGTCGGGCGCGCAAAGCGACCAGATCGCGCCCAGACTGGCCATTGCGAGACAGGCAATAAGCGCCGTTTCGGTGTTGGGTAGAACTGCGACCACCCGATCACCCTGTTCAACGCCCATTTGTCGCAGGTTCGCCGCAAGGTTCGCCACGCGATCGCGCAGCTCGGCCCATGTCAGGCTCAATGCCCCAAAAGTTTCAGACTCGACGATCAGTGCCGTCGCGTCTGGTTGGACCTCTGCCCACCTCAGCACCTGATCGCTGTAGTTCAGCATCGTTCCCGGGCACCAAACCGCACCGGGCATCTTGCGCTCGGCCATGAATGTCGTGGGCTCCACGCTGGCGCGCAGATCGAAGAACGCCCAGATAGCAGACCAGAACCCCTCAAGATCGGTGACGCTCCAGTCCCAAAGCGCGGGGTAGTCGGCAAATTTCAAACCCCGCTCCGCCTCAAGCCAGCGGATAAACGCGGCCATGGTGGTTGCCTCGGCCTGTTCTGGCGTGGGTTGCCACAGGATCGGACGGCCCGTGTCTTGTGCGGTCATGCGATCAAAGCTCCGTGGATCAGGGCACGCAACTGGGCGCGCGATGGATAGGAAGAACTGGGCGAGAGCTGGGTGAAGAACACGACGCTCAACTTATGCACCGGGTCGACCCAGAACGCGGTCGAGGCCATGCCGCCCCAGGCAAAATCACCAACGCTGCCGGGCACACCGACCCGACCGGGGCTTAGCGTCACTGACCCGCCGATGCCAAAACCCGTGCCCACCATTGGCTGTTCGGCAAAGCTGGGCATTCCCATTTCGGCGATATCACCTTTCAGATGGTTCGACATCATGAAGGCCAGCGTCTTGGGCGACAGGATGCGGTGATCGCCCGCATCGCCGCCACGCCGCAGCATCTCGGCGAAAGCCATGTAATCGTCGATCGTGCCAACCAGCCCGCCCCCGCCCGAGCGTTGCTGGGTGGTGAGGTAGGGCGAGGTTTTGCGATCATCGGTCAAACGCAAGCTGTCCCCTCCGTCCTTGGTCGCATTCAACGCCATCGGATCGTCCAGCGGCGTATAAAGGTTGGCAAACCGGTCGCCCGCATCCGCAGGCACGTTGAACGCGGTTTGCGTCATGCCAAGGGGCTGAAAAATCTCTTCATCAAAGAACTGGTCCAGTGTCTTGCCCGAAACGACTTCGACCACGCGACCCGCAATGTCGATGCCGACCGAATACATCCAGCGTGAACCGGGCTGAAACGCCAGAGGCAGGGCGGCGACCTTGTCGACCACCTCTGCCAGAGTTCCGCGTTTAGGCGTGAAATCCAGCCTTTGGTCCGCCATCGCCTCGGCCACCAGACCGGGGTTAAAGGAATAGCTCAACCCGCTGGTATGGGTCAGCAGTTGCTGCAACGTAGGCGCAGGGGCGGGTTCAGTCTGATCCAAACGCGTGGCACCGGGGATCAGCGCCTGCATCTGTGCAAAACCGGGAATGAACTCGGACACCGGCGCGCCCAAATGGATCAAGCCCCGTTCCACCAGTGTCATCAGCGCCACCGAGGTCACCGGTTTGGTCATCGAGTAGATACGCGCGACGGTGCCGCGGGTGAAGGGCAGGTTCTCTTCGATGTTGCGCTGGCCGCAATCGGCATAGAACACCTCGGCCCCGTTGCGCCGGACCAGAACCGAAGCGCCGGGGTATTTGCGCGCCTCAACATAGCTTTGCATCCACGGCCGGATACGCTCCAGCCGCGCCATGTCGAACCCTTCGGTCATGCCAGCATCCTTTGCATTGCGTCGCGGGTTTCTTCGTTGAACCAAGACCGCTCGTTATCACCTGCCAACCGCTTCATTTCGGTCTCGATCACTTCGATGGCCGGGGCGCGAAGCTGGCGCTTGACCCGGCCGTAGGTCAGTGCGGGCAGGCTGGCCAACTCACGCGCCTTGCTCTGTGTGGCGTCCAACAAGGTTTCAGCCTCGACCAGTTCATCCACAATCCCCTGCGCTGCGGCCACTTCTGCGCGGATCGGCTGGCCGGTCAAAAGAAAGCGACGCAGCGTGTTGGGATCAAGCGTTGCGCGGGCGATCTCAAGCGGGCCTATGGGCAGGTCAGCCCCGACGCGGATTTCGGCCAGACCAAAACTGGCTCGTGGGCCGGCCACGCGCCAATCGGCAGCGAGGACGAAGAAAAAACCACCCGCAATAGCGGCCCCGTTCACGGCCGCGACCAGAGGTTTTGGAAAACAGAACTGGGTCAGAAATGCATGGTTCAACGCATCCACCAGACCATTTTGCGCGTCCCGATCCAGATCCAACGCTTCCTTGAGGTCCAGACCGGCGGAAAAAACCTTGCAGGCACTGTCCAGGACCACGGCGCGCACATCGTCGCGCGCGGCAAAACCGTTTAGCATGTCGACAAAGTCGTACAGCAAATCAGGGTCCAGCGCGTTCACCGGGCCCCGCGCCAGCGTCAGTGCCATCACGCCATCGCCCAGGTCGCGGCTTTGCAAATATTCGGTCATCTTTCCCTCCTTCAACGGGATCAATTCCTGGGGCCTACAATCGGCAAAGAATCTCTACCTGGTTTGCCCCGCAATCAACGTGAAAAAGAGGGCCTCTATCGCCCTCTTTTTCATTCTCGCAGCGTGATGCGCTCAGACCTCCAGCCATTCCTTGCGGATATCGTCGCGCTGTTTCAACTCTTGCGGCGTCCCTTCGAACACCACGTGGCCATGACCCATCACATAGACCCGGTTGGCAATGTCCAAAGCGATGTCCAGCTTCTGCTCGACCAACAAGGTCGAGATGCCGCGCCCGGCGATTTCCTGCAACAGTTCGGCCACGCGTTTGACCATCTGCGGCGACAGCCCCTCGGTCGGCTCGTCGATCATCACCAGATCGGGATCGCCCATCAGGGTCCGGCACATGGTTAGCATCTGCTGCTCTCCGCCGGACAAAACGCTGGCCTCAACGTCGGCGCGGTTATCGAGGTTTTCGAACATATCGAACATATTCTGCATCGACCAGCGGCCTTCACCGTCCTTCTGGCCGGGTTTCAGCCCAAGGATCAGGTTTTGCCGCGTGGTGAGGCCGGGAAAGATATCGCGGTTTTCCGGCACATACCCGATGCCCAGATTGGCAATCTCATAGGCCTTTTTACCGGCGATCTCCTGCCCTTTGAACCGCACAGATCCATGCGGTTCGACATCACCCATCACCGCCTTGCACGTCGTGGACCGCCCCACCCCGTTGCGCCCCAGCAGGGCAACAATCTCACCTTCGGCGATGTTCAGGTTCACACCCTGAAGGATGTGACTTTTGCCGTAATAGGCGTGCATATCCCTGACTTCGAGCATCAGTGATCCTCCATCGCGGTGCCCAGATAGGCTTCTTGAACACGGGGATTGCCGCGCACCTCTTCCGGGGTGCCGGTGGCGATGATCTCACCATAAACCAGAACCGAGATGCGGTCGGCCAGACCAAAGACCACCCCCATGTCATGTTCCACCATCATCAGCGTCTTGTTTTCGGTCACCTGCCGGATCAGATCGACGATATAGTCGGTTTCCGAATGGCTCATGCCTGCGGTGGGTTCGTCCAGCATGATGACATCCGCCCCGCCCGCGATGGTGATCCCGATCTCCAGCGCGCGCTGCTCGGCATAAGACAGAACCCCTGCTGGCAAGTCCCGGCGGTTGGTCAGGTTGATCTGCGCAAGGATTTCATCGGCCGCGTCGGTCAGATCCTGTTTGCGCGACACAAGCGTCCAGAAGGAATACTTGTACCCCCGCGTCCACAGGAGCGCGCAGCGAATATTCTCGAACACCGACATCTTGGGAAAGATGTTGGTGATTTGGAACGATCGGCTGAGCCCAAGGCGGTTGATCTGAAACGGCGCCTTGCCGCGCAGATCCTGCCCGTGCAGTTGCACGGTGCCCGCAGTCTGGGCAAAGCGCCCAGTGATCAGGTTGAACAGGGTGGATTTTCCGGCGCCGTTTGGCCCGATCACCGCGTGGCGTTCGCCCTTGCGCACGCTCAGGTCCACGCCCCGGATGATCTCGGTCTGGCCAAAGCTTTTCCGCAAGTTGGTTATTTCAAGAGCGGAATTCATGCGCCACCTCCATCCAGGCTGGTTGCCGCGTGATAGCTATTGGCCATATCCGGCGCGAACCGTTTGGCCAGCCAGCCGCCGCCGATCAGCATCGCCGCTGACACCGCCCAGGGCAGGACCGTGTGGCTGTCAAAGCTGATCCAGAACAACGTCATCTGATGATCCCCAGCCGGGGCATGACGCAGGTGGAACACCATCTCGATCAGACAGGCCGCGCCGATGATTGCAAACGCGCCGGGGATCAGCACCTTGGCATAAGGCAAGGCCAGCGACCCCAGCCGCTTCATCTTGACCGCAGGCATATGCATCATCAAAAGCCCCGCCAGACCGCCGGGGAAATACATCACCGTGACCAGAAACAGCAGACCGACATACAGCGCCCAAAGTTCAGTTTCCAACCCCAGCACCGTGCGCAGCAGCGTAAACACGATGGCCCCGATGATCGGGCCGAAAAAGAAGCCGACCCCACCCAGAAACGTCACCAGAAGGATCTCGCCCGAGGTGGCGAGGTTCAGGTTCTCTTCCGTCAGGATTTCGTAGTTGACCGCAAACAGCGCCCCTGCAACCCCGGCAAAAAACCCCGAGGCGACAAAGCTGTGGAACCGCACCCACCGCTGGGAATAGCCCAGAAACTCGGCCCGTTCGGGGTTGTCACGCACCGCGTTGGCAATCCGGCCAATGGGCGTGCGCGAGAACAGGAACATCAGCAGCGCCGACAGCATCAGCCAGAAGGCGGTCAGGTAGTAGACCTCGATCTGACGCAGGAATTCGATGCCAAAGAACGGCAGGCCATAGGTCCGGTCGCCGCTGATCCCCTCTTCCCCGCCGAAAAACACGACGATGATGATCGAACAGGCGGCGATCAGCTCGCCCACACCAAGCGAGATCATGGCAAAGACCGTGCCCGAACTGCGGGTCGAGAAACTGCCCACCACAATGGCAAGTGCCATACCCACCAGCCCGCCAAAGATCGGCAAAACCGGCAGCGGCAGCGCGGCAAAGAAGTCGGACATGTTCATGATATGCATACAGGCGAACCCGCCCACACCCATATAGACCGCGTGGCCGAAACTCAGCATACCGCCCTGCCCCAGCAACATGTTGTATGCCAGCGCAAAGATGATGGTGATGGCCATCTGGTTCATGACGGTAATGGCGGAATTGGCCGTAAACACCATCGGCAACAGGATCAGCGCGACGGCGGACAGAAGCCACGGCATTACAACGCCCAGCGAAAGGCCCGGTGCCTGAGTGTTGGCAGAGATTTGAGATGTCTGTGTCATGCCTGCCGCTTTCCGAAAAGACCATAGGGCCGGAACACAAGGATCAGGACCATCAGGATATAAGGCAGAATGTCCGCGATCTGCGGTGAGGTCAGCGTCCAGAGATCGCGCCAGGAGCTGTCCCAGATCGGCTCGGGCTTGGTAAAGCCGATGCCGGTCAGGATATCCTCCATGCGCACGTTATATGCCTTCGAGAATGTGGTCAGCCAACCGATGATCAGTGACGCAACCAACGCACCACCTAGGCTGCCCAATCCGCCGATAACGATGGTGACAAACACGATCGAGCCCAGCACAAAGGCCATGCCCGGGAAGGTCGACAGAACCGGCCCGGCAATCACTCCGGCCACACCAGCCAGCGCCGTGCCAACGCCGAACACACCCATGAAGACAAGCGGCACGTTGTGCCCCAGTGCCTCGACCGTCTTGGGATAACTCAGGGCGGCCTGAATGATCAGACCCACCCGCGTTCTGGTCAAAATATAGAGCAGCACGAGGAAGATCGCGACCGAGGTAAAGATCATGAAAATCTTGTAAGCCGGGATCGCATTGCCCGCGATGGAAAAGGCGGTGAATTGCAGAACCTCGGGAATTTCATAGGGCATCGCGCTTTTGCCCCAGATGAACTGCACCAGTTCTTCTATCAGCAACGCCAGACCGAAGGTAAAGATCAGCTCGGGAACATGGCCATATTGGTGGACCCGGCGCAGGCCATAGCGTTCAACCAGCGCGCCCAGCACGCCGACAATCACCGGCGCGATCAGAAGGCCCATCCAGAACCCAAGAAAGACACTGATCTGAAACGCAAAATACGCCCCCAGCATATAAAAACTGGCATGGGCAAAATTCAGAACACCCATCATGGAAAAGATGAGTGTAAGACCCGCGGACAACATGAACAGAAGCAACCCTGTCACAAGCCCGTCGATCAGGTTGACGGCAATCAATTCCATGCCTGTCCCCTTCTACGAAGAATTTGACAACATCAGACAAGACCAGCCTGCCACGTCACACGCGGCAGGCTGAAAGCACCCACGGGAGTTATGGGCGCTTCATCTTGCAGGTGGTTGCTGCATCAGCGGCGGCCATTGTGACCGTATCTTCCTTCAGCAGCCCAAAGCCCGAATTGTCATAGTCGAACTGGACATCATCGGAATGCGCCTGAATATGAACGTCCTGAATGATCTGGTGGTCGATCTCGCGCATTTTCAGCTTGGTCCCCCAGATGCTGTCATGCTCCATCCCTTCCAGAGCATAGGCGACCTGAGCCATATCCGTTGCGGTGCCCGCCTCGTTGATGGCCTTGGCCAGCATCTCGACCACGTTGGCAATCCGCGGCTGTGCCGGATCGGTATCAGGATAGGCTTCCTTGAAGCCCGTCACAAACGCGGCAGCACGATCCGAAACCGGCGGGTTGATCTGGCCTTCGCCCACGACCCGCAGCGATCCGACACCGGATTCCCCGAACGCAGCGGTAATGCCGTCAGCCGCGCCGTAATAGGTGTAGATCGGGCCATCAAAACCGTTCTCAAGAACCGACTTACCCAGGTTCAGCATGTCTGCGCCCCAGTTGCCGGTGATCACAATATCCGCCTCGGACGCCATGATCTTACGGGCATAGGGGGTGAAATCCTTGACCTTGCCAATCGGGTGCAACTCGTTCCCGACAATCTCGATATCAGGGCGCTTTTCGCCAAGGAACTTCACCGCAGCAGCGGCAACAGCCTTACCAAAAGAGTAGTCCTGCCCGATGATATACACCTTGTCGACGCCGTCATCTGCCGCGATCACATCGGTCAGCGCGTCCATCTTGATGTCTGCATTCGCATCAAAACGGAAATGCCAGAAGTTGCATTTGTCGTTGGTCAGCGCCGGGTCAACGGCCGCATAGTTCAGAAAGATGACCTGATTGTCAGGATTGCGGCGGTTATGCTTGTCGATAGCGTCTGTCAGCGCATTGGCCACACCCGAGCTGTTGCCCTGCGCGATGAAGCGGATGCCCTGGTCGATCGCCACCTGCAACTGAATAAGGGATTCCTTGGGGCTGATCTTGTTGTCGAAAGCCACGATTTCGAAATTCTGACCGTCCAGAACACCGCCTTCTTTGTTGACAAGCTCATCGGCGGCAAACTTGAAGGTCGCGAGCCCCTGGTTGCCCGTTGCCGCAAACGGGCCGGACAGTGGGTCAATAAAGGCAATCTTGATATTCTCGGCATAAACGGCAGTTGTGCTAATTGCCACTGCCAACGCAGCACTCAGGCCGCGCAGTGTAGTATTTTTCATATTTTTTCCTCCCTGATATTTCCCGGCGCTCACCTCCTCTGCGGCACCGGAGAATACAGGATTACAGTGACAGACCTCAGGCAGGAGTCAACAGTTCGTTTAAATTTTATAGCTTGTAATCAATATGTTAAGCGACACAAAGGCGCTGCCCAAAACTTGAGCAGCGTTCCGATCACCGGTGCCATTTTTTTAGTCAATGGCTCTGAAATTGATCAGGCTGGCCTTAAACAACACACGGCACTTGCCGCAAAACCTGACCCCTTAACATTCAAACTCCGAGCAATTGCGATCCCTCGGTCAGACCAAGGTTTTTTCCAGCCTGAACCAGCATTGGGCCATAGACCGTTTCCAGCTCTTTCGGCGTAATGTGAAAAGAGGGACCACCAACATTCAGACCGAACACCCGGTTGTCGATGAACGATCTGAAAGCAACGGCAATGCCGTTCACGTCGGGTCGCCAGTCTCCATAGCCGGTGCAAAAGCCCAGCCGGTCCATCTCTTCCTGTGCGGTGGCAAAGCTGCGCTGTCGAAACTCTTCGGTATCGCTGTCCTGCATCCGCGCTGTTTCAAATGCCTGGGCGCGCTCGTCCTCGTTCATGACGGTCAATATCGCCCGCCCCATGGCAGAGCGGAACAGTGGGAGGCCCGAACCCACGCGGGCGACCAATGAAACCTGCTCACGCGAGGTTTCGGTCGCCAGATAGACAGCGTTCAAACCGTGCCGTTCACCAAGAGCCACAACAATATAAGTGTTGGGGCCATTTCGCAGCTTCAGCATCTCGCGCCGTGCGCGCTCGGCAATGTCCAGACTTGCCAAAACGCCAAACCCCAAAAGCATGACCCCCGCACTTAGACGATAGGTGCCTGTGCGGGTGTCGACCTCAAGATAGTCCAGCTTGCACAGCGTGTGGGTCAGGCGCGAAACTGTCGCTTTCGGCAGACCCGTGCGTTTGGACAGATCGGTGTTGCTTAGCGCGGTGTCTCCTTCGCGAAAGCACCGCAGAACATCCAACCCCCGCGCCAACGCAGTGATGAAGTTGCGGTCCTTCAGTTCCTCTTCGGTGCCTTCGACCATCGTTTACCCTTTATGTCCAACCGCCATCCAACGCACGCAACCCATGGTCGGCAAAGATCGGAACGAACTGCCCCGACTGTCGTGCCCGTTCGGGGTTAGAGGCATTTCCATCCAGCGCTCGTTTGTAAACGCCCTGGATAATGGCGGCCATGCGGAAGAAGCAAAACGCCAGACAATAGCCGAAATGGTCAATGCCATCCAACCCGCGGCGCGCGCAGTAGGCGGCGACAAACTCTTGGTCGGTCATCAAACCTTCGGCGGCGCGATCCACACCAGCCAACCCGCGCCCCATGCCGCCCGGCGGCAACTGCCATTGCATGATCACAGCCGCCAGATCCGCGTAGGGATGGCCGATGGTCGACAATTCCCAATCCAGAACGGCCAGCACATCCGGACTGTCCCTGCAGAACAGCATGTTGTCGATGCGGTAGTCGCCATGCACCAGCGTCCGCTGGCCATCATCCTCGGGTGCCTCATCCACCAGACGCGCCATCAACCTATCCATCGCCGCGATAGTGCCGGTCTCCGAGGCACGGTACTGCTTTGACCAGCGGCCAATCTGACGTTCGAAATAATTCCCCGGCGGTCCATAATCCGACAAGCCCACCTTGCCGATATCAACGCTGTGCAGATCGGCCAATGTCTTGTTCATCGCCTTCAGGATGCCGCCACGTTCTTGCCGGGGTAGCTCGGGCAGTTCGGGAAAGTTGAAATGGCGCCCGTCCATGAAATCCATGACGTAGAACATCGAGCCGATGACGCTGTCATCCTCGCAAAGCACATGCATCTTTGACACTGGCACATCCGTGTCGGCCAACGCCTTTTGAACCCGGAACTCGCGGTCAACCGCATGAGCCGACTTCAACAACTGACCCGGCGGTTTGCGACGCAGAACATATTTGTGCGAAGGCGTACTGAGCAGAAAGGTCGGGTTGGACTGACCGACCTCGAACTTCGTGACCTCGATCGGTCCTTCGAAACCTGCAATCCTGTCAGACAGATAGTCGGCTACGGCCTGTGTATCTAACGTCTGGGTCGAATTGGACATCAAAACTCCTCAGCTTAGTGTATTCTTTTTGGCCCGCGACACAGGGCGCAGATTTGCACGTGTCCGGATCAGGCAACCTGTCATGTTCCTTTGCACCGAACAAGACGTTCGTGGCTGGCAAGCAGAAGCTCAGCCATCACTCAGCCCTGAAACTGCCGCGCGAGATTGGCGCCGGCCGCCAGATACTCATCTGCAATTCGGTCAACCAGCGCTTGGGCAGGCCCGATGCATTTGACGGCCCCGATGCCCTGCCCGGATCCCCAGATGGTCTTCCACGCTTTGGGCTTTTCCCTGTCCGCAGAAAAATCCATCGAGGTCGGGTCCGCCGTCGGCAGGTTTTCGGGGTCCATCCCCGCATTCACAATCGACCCGCGCAGGTAGTTGCCCCAGACACCGGTGAACAGCGAAGAATAGACGATGTCATCCCCGGCGCTGTCCACGATCATTTGTTTGTAACCGGGATCGGCGTTGGCCTCATCCGTGGCGATAAAGGGCGAACCGACATAGCCAAAATCAGCGCCCATCGCCAACGCGCCCAGCAGCGAATTGCCCGACGCAATCGCCCCAGACAACGCAAGCGGCCCGTCGAACCATTCGCGAATTTCACGGACCAGGGCGAACGGCGACAGTGACCCTGCATGCCCCCCCGCTCCGGCGGCCACGGCCACCAGCCCATCGGCCCCTTTCTCGATCGCTTTTTTGGCGAACTTGTTGTTGATGATGTCGTGGAAGACAACGCCACCATAAGAATGCGCGGCCTCGTTCACCTCGACCCGCGCGCCCAACGAGGTGATCCAGACCGGGACCTCGTGCTTCACACAGATATCAATGTCCCGCTGTAACCGCCCGTTTGACCGGTGCACGATCTGGTTCACCGCATAAGGCGCGGCGGGGTTGTCGGGGTTTTCCTGATTGTGCCGGTCCAACTCTTCTTTGATGCGGGTCAGCCAAGCGTCCAACAGCGGCGGCTCACCTTCGGCCTCCCGCGCGTTGAGCGCAGGAAAAGAGCCAATGATGCCCGCCTTGCATTGCGCAATCACCAAATCCGGGTTCGAGATGATGAACAAAGGAGAGCCGATCATCGGAATGCGCAAGCCCCGCAGAGCCTTGGGCAGATGTGAATCGTCGCGAGTCCAAGTGGTCATTTACAGCACCTCGAACAGGCCAGCGCCGCCCATGCCACCGCCGATGCACATGGTGCAAACCACATATTTGGCCCCGCGCCGCTTACCTTCGATCAGGGCGTGCCCCACCATGCGGGCCCCGGACATGCCATAGGGGTGTCCGATAGAAATCGCGCCGCCATCGACATTCATAATCTCGTTTGGAATGCCCAGACGATCGCGCGAATACAGAACCTGCACGGCGAAGGCTTCGTTGAATTCCCACAGGTCGATATCGTCCATGGTCAGGCCATGCGCCTCTAGCAGTTTGGGAACGGCAAAGACGGGGCCAATACCCATCTCATCAGGTTCACACCCCGCCGCCATCACACCGACGTAGCGGCCCAGCGGCTCAAGCCCTTTTTGTTCCGCAAGCTTGGCCTCCATGATCACCGAGGCCGATGCCCCATCCGACAACTGCGAGGCATTGCCAGCCGTGATATGTTTGCCTTCCTTGATATGGATACCGTCCTTGAACACCGGCTTCAGGCCAGCCAGAGACTCGGCCGTGGTCGAGGGGCGGTTGCCTTCATCCTTGTCCAGCGTCACCTCATGCTCGGAGATCTCGCCGGTTTCGCGGTTCTGGATCTTCATCACCGTGGTCATCGGAACGATCTCGGCGTCGAACCGGCCTGCCTGTTGTGCCGCATGGGTGCGCGCCTGAGACTGCGCGGCATATTCGTCCTGATATTCACGGCTCAGCCCATAGCGTTCACCCACGGTTTCGGCGGTTTCCAGCATGGACATGTAAAGTTCGGGCTTGTGGTCGACGATCCACGGATCACGCCCCACGCGCATTTCGGGCGTCTGCACCATCGAGATGCTTTCGACCCCGCCGCCAATCACCACATCCATTCCATCATGCACCACCTGTTTGGCAGCCGTGGCAATCGCCATCATCCCCGAGGCGCATTGACGGTCCAGCGTCATGCCGCCCACGGTTACCGGCAAACCGGCTCGGATGGCGGATTGACGGGCGATGTTCCCGGCCTGATGGCCCTGCTGCATGGCCGCACCCACCACGCAGTCCGCGATCTCGGCCGGTTCGACCCCGGCGCGTTGCACTGCATGTTCAATCGCATGGCTCATCAGCGCCTGCGGCGTGGTGGCATTGAAAGCACCGCGATAAGCTTTGCCAATCGGGGTGCGTGCTGTTGAGACGATCACTGCGTCACGCATTTCGGTTGTCCTTTCGACGGATTATCTTGTCAGTTTCGACGATTTCTCTTTGAGCCACCGGGGGGCGAACGCGACCCGGTGCGATTGGAACCGGAACCATCAGAACCCTCGCAACCCGGCCACGATTTCCGCGTGATAGCTGTAATCCCCTAGCCATTCCGCCGAGACCCGCGCCCGCTTCATGTAGAACCCCATGTCAAATGCATCGGTCATGCCGATGCCGCCATGCATCTGCACACCCTCGATCACCGCCAGCTTTGCGGTCTGGGTCGCGCGCGCCTTGGCCAGAGACACGGCAAGGGTGGCGTCCTTGGGGTTTTCATCCAGCTTGCGGCCCGCGTGCAAAATCGCCGAGCTGGTCACTTCGGTCTCACACCACAGATGCGCAGCGCGGTGTTGCAGGGCTTGAAACGCGCCGATTGGCACGCCGAATTGCTTGCGCTCTTTCAGGTATTGGACCGTCATGCCAAAAGCCCCGGCTGCCAGACCCGCGGCCTCGGCCGCTAATGCAGCCTGACCAGCCTCCAGCGCTGGCTTCAGGATTTCCATGGCATTGCCAACCGTGCCCAGAACATCCTCGCCCGTGGCCTCGACATCCGCAATGCTGATCCGGGCCGAGGAACGTGCGTCGATCATGTCCGAAGCCACGCGTTCAATCCCGGCGCGGTCGGCGGGGATGTCGAAAAGGGTCAACCCTTCGTCGGCCCGGGCCAGCACAAGCAACCGGTCAGCAAAGCCGCCATCCACCACAAAGCTCTTGTCGCCGTTCAGACGGAAACCGTTGCCGTCCTTGGTGGCGGCCAATGCCGTTTTGTCCGGGGCGTGTTTGCGGCCTTCGTCAATGGCCAGCGCATAGGTGCGTTCACCCGCCGCAATCGCCTGCAACGCGGCAGAGGCCCTGTCATCCGCCACTTGCCGCAATGCAGTTGCCGCCATCACTGCGGTCGAGATGAACGGCGTCACTGCAAGGGTCTTGCCCATCTCACCGGCCAGAACCCCGGCTGCGGCATGTCCCATATCCGACCCGCCCTGCGCCTCGGGCACCAGAATTCCGGCCCAACCCATCTGCGCCATTTCAGTCCAAAGCGCGGGGTCATGGGTTTCAGCCGCGTCCCGCATGGCGCGCAGCTTACTGACCGGCGCGGCCTGATCCAGAAAGCCGCGCGCCGCATCTGCCAGCATCACTTCTTCTTCGGTTTTCACCAGCTTGGTCATGCGCGCCCCTTTCTGCCCATCGTCAGCAACCGACATTCCCCCAAAATCACGACGGCAATCCCAGAACCCGCTTGGCCACAATCCCCAGCATTACTTCGGATGTGCCGCCTTCAATGGAATTCGCCTTGGTGCGCAGCCAATCGGACGGGCGCGTGCCCATCGGTCCGTCCCACTCCAGCGCGTCCGACCCGCCCGAGTCCATCAGCACTTCGAACACCCGCTTGTTCAGTTCGGTGCCCATGTATTTCAACATGGCCGAAGCGTCGCCCGCGCCTTGGCCGGCCTCGGCCTGATCCTTGTAGCGTTCCAGCGTCAGCCCGATGGCCAGCGCGTCAATCTCGGTCTGCATCGCGTCGGCGCGCAGGCTGGCATTGAGGGCACCGTCGCTTTCCTCGGTCAGCACGGCCCCCAGAGATCGGCCCGACCCCATCAGCCCCCCGGCCCCGCCCGAGATCATCTCACGTTCATGGGTCAGCAGGTATTTCGCCACGTCCCAGCCTTTGTTGACCTCGTGCACCACCTGTTCTTTGGGCACTTTGACGTCATCAAAGAAGGTCTCGCAAAACGGCGACTCACCCGAAATCAGGCGAATGGGGCTGGTCGACACGCCCGGCGTTTCCATATCAACCAGTATGAAGGAAATCCCCTTGTGCTTGGGGGCATCGCGGTCGGTGCGCACCAACACGAAAATCCAATCCGCCTTGTCCGCATATGAGGTCCAGACCTTCTGGCCGTTGACCAACCAATGGTCACCCTTGTCCTCGCACTTGGTCTGCAAGGACGCCAGATCAGACCCCGCGCCGGGTTCCGAATAGCCCTGACACCACCGTATCTCACCGCGCGCGATTGGTGGCAGATAGTGCAGTTTCTGCTCTTCGGTCCCAAATTGCAGCAGCGCAGGCCCCAGCATCCAGATACCAAAGCTTTCCAGCGGTGAGCGCGCCCCGATACGGCGCATTTCTTCGTGGAACACCTTTTCCCGCGCCCGGTCCAACCCGGCCCCACCATAGGCGCGCGGCCATGTGGGGACTGTCAGCCCCTGTGCAGCACACCGCTCCAGCCAGTCTTGCTGCGCCTGCGATTCAAACGTCCAGCGCTTGCCGCCCCAGCAGATGGTTGCTTCGCTGGAATTCCGGTCGCGCATTTCGGTCGGGCAGTTTTCTTCCAGCCACGCACGCAAAGCGGCACGGAAAAGCTCCGGTTCGGTGATATCGTGCATCAAGTCCTCCCACGGTTCGCAGAACCCAAGCCCTGCGATATCGTTCCGCTGTGCAGAATTACATTTCATTTTCGAGTTGACAACCCCTCTCTACACCCGATGATGCTCGCCAAGAGCGCACAGGCGTTGCGAGGAGGACCCCATGAAAGCCATGTTAAGCACCGCCGCGGGCGGCCCCGAAACACTGGAACTGACCGAACTGCCAGACCCGACGCCGGGCAAAGGGCAGGTTGTGATACGCGTCCACGCAGCGGGGCTGAACTTTCCCGATACGCTGATGATTCGGGATCTCTACCAGATAAAACCGCCCCGCCCCTTTGCCCCCGGCGGCGAAATCGCGGGCGAGGTCATTGCCTTGGGCGAAGGCGCAAGCAATCTGGCGATCGGCGACCGGATCCTCGCGCTGACCTCGTATGGCGGCTTTGCCACCCATGTCGCAATTGACGCGTGGCGCGCGGTGAAAATCCCCGATGCGATGCCCTTTGAAGATGCTGCCTGTTTCGTTTTCACCTATGGCACGTCCTATCACGCGCTAAAGGACCGCGGCTATCTGGCCAAGGGCGACACCCTGCTGATTCTGGGCGCCGCCGGTGGTGTGGGGGCTGCCGCGATCGAGCTGGGCAAGGCGATGGGTGCGCGCGTGATCGCGGCCGTCTCATCCGAGGAGAAGGCCGAGTTCTGCCGCCGGATCGGTGCGGATGAGACGCTGATTTACGCACGCGAGATGGACAGTCGCGACGCGCAAAAAGAACTGTCAGCACAGGTCAAAGCGCTGGCCGGACCGAATGGAGTCAACGTGGCCTATGACGCGGTCGGCGGCGGATATGCCGAACCGGTCATCCGGGCCATGGCCTGGGACGGGCGTTTCCTGGTTGTTGGGTTCCCTGCGGGAATTCCGAAGATACCAGCCAATCTTGCGCTGCTGAAAAGCTGCCAGATCGTCGGCGTGTTCTGGGGGGCGTCGGTGATGCGCGATCCTGCGGCACATGCTGCGAACATGAAAGACTTGTTCACCATGTATTCGAAGGGTGAGATCAAACCTCGGATCTCGGCCAGCTTTCCGCTGGAACAGGCTGCTGAGGCCCTCAAGCTGATGGATGATCGAAAGGCCATGGGTAAAGTTGTTCTTACGATGGATTAAGGCGCAAGGCAGGTTACGCCCTGCCCGGCCTGTCCTTTCGGGTTCTATTCAAGATGTGCCATGTCGTTATACCCGCGCACCACCATCTTTTCCCCGCGGATTACCAACCGGGTGAAAGAGCCATTGGCCGCGCCCAGAAAGGTCATGGCAGGCGCACCTGTCGCAATCGACATGGCGGCGGCAATCACGCCGCCATGGACAAACGCAGCCACCCTCTGATCGGGATGCGCCGCGGCAATCCGCGACAACCCGGCACGAACACGCCCAGTGAACTGTGCTGTGGTTTCAGCGCCTGGAATCTCACCCCATTCATGGTTGGCCTTGGCACGCTGAAAAGCCGGGTGGCGCTCGGCCGCGCGGATACGGTATTCGCCGCCATCCCAGTCACCCAGATGAACCTCGCGCAGATCAGGCTCTTCGATTGGCTGCGAAGCCAGATGCGCCAGCAACGGCGCCGCTGTTTGACGCGTGCGCCGCAGCGTGGTGACATAGACAGCCGCAAAAGGCACCGACTTCAGCCGCGCGGCAACCGCCTTAGCCTGCGCCTCTCCATTCGGATGCAGGGCCGGATCGCCATGCCCATCTTTCAACGGAAAGGGCTTGCCCGGTATCGCTGGTTCGGACTCACCATGTCGGATCAGGAGAATATCCGCTGCACCCGCAGGCGGAGCATAAACGTGCTGACGAAACTCTTTGGTCATGGCGCGCGTCCTTTTCAGCAACCCTCACGACACAACACCACCCCCGCGCCAAGCGCAACATATTGACCGCCCTCAAGAGGAGAATTTTCGAATGACCAACCGTCAGATCATCGTCCGCGAACTGCCGAAAGGCGCGCTGACGCCCGACCATTTTGAGCTGCGGGAAACTGATATCCCCACCCCCGGCGCGGATGAGGTACTGTTGCGCACCCTCCTGATGTCCATCGACGCCGCCAACCGGTCGTGGATGCAGGGGGCCACCTATCGCGAAGCGGTACAGCAAGGCGACGTCATGCATACCTATTCGGTCTGCGAAGTGGTCGAGAGCAACTCTGACACCTTGCAGCCCGGAGACATTGTCGCCGCCGAATCCGGCTGGGCCGACTATGTGGTGCGCCCCGCCAAGGCCTGCACAAAGCTGCCAAAAGTGGCGCAACTGTCCAATCTGCATTCGGCCCTAGGCATTGCGGGCAAGACCGCGTTTCACGGCCTGATCGGTGTGGGCCGCCCCGTGCCCGGCGAGACGGTGCTTGTCTCGGCCGCGGCAGGTTCGGTCGGAGGCTATGTCGGCCAGATCGCCAAGGCCATCGGCTGCCGGGTCGTGGGCATCGCCGGTGGGCCCGAGAAATGCCAGTGGGTCAAGGAGGAGCTGGGTTTTGACGATTGCGTCGACTACCGCGCGCCAAGCCTGTTCAAAGCTCTGCGCGCAGCCTGTCCAGATGGGGTCGATGTCTATTTCGACAATGTCGGCGGTGAAATTCTGGAAACCGCCCTGTTCGCGATGAACCAGAAAGGGCGCGTCGTCTGTTGTGGTGCGATCAGCCAGTATGACAGCGGCGCACCGACCGGCCCACGCAACCTGCCCGGCCTGGTGGTTGTGAAACGCCTGCGGATGGAAGGGTTCATCTTCACCGATTTCGCCGATCAGGACGCCACCGCCCTGCGCGCGCTCCAGGGGTGGATCGACAGCGGTCAGTTGAAAGTGTTCGAGGATATCGTTGAGGGCTTGGAAAACGCGCCGCAAGCGCTCATCGGGCTGCTGGCAGGCGAAAACAAGGGCAAGCGCATGGTCCGGGTTGCACCCGATCCGTCGTAAACTTCTGATATTAAAATGTATTTCTGAACGACATGGGTGCAAATTCCCGCAGCCGTGCAGAACAGACTTAATCACTTGCGAGCCTCCCAAGTACTTTGGGGGGGGCGCGATTTACATCAGAAGCGAAGCATAGCTTTCGACGGATGCCTTGTTCAGGAAGTAGGCCAACAACAGCGCGCAAACCGATATCGGTGCTATCAGTTCAATCGCTTCTCTAATAGAACTCGAGGAGCTATTCCCACGCAGACCAGAGTCCGCCGTCGTGGATTTCTGCGCTGTTGGGAACAGCTCCTGTTTAATATATTTAACCATGTTCAACTCGTTACTAACTACTTCGAATAATTTATTACCCCCTGTTTTAACCCAAAATTAACGCTGTGTTTTTTCAGGTTTTGTCATGAATTTCTCGCAAATTCCGGGGATATTAACCTGCGGAATCGCCCATTGTTGAAATAACCAGAACGGCGGCAGCGGCGAACGCCCCCCAAAAACAAAAACACCAGAAGTGTTTGCCACCTTTCTCACAAACCGTCTGGACTGCGCCAATGCCGCTGGATCGCGCAATCAATCTTGCCGGATCAGCGCGTGCAGTTCGAAGATACTGATAAGAAGCGAGACAAACAGGCCGACGATCAGGACATAGGGGCTGGCCAAGGTACTGTCGACCCAGTCCGGCTTGATCAGAGCGGGTCGCTCGAGCCCAAGAGAAGACGCGCGAATGGCATGATCTCCCAGAGACGAATGGAACACCACCTGCACAGCCTTTGTTGACTCCAAAGGCAGAGTGATATGGCCATAGCCAAGCGAGAGGGCATCGGCATCTCTGGCGTGCACCACCGCGACCTCCTCACCGCGGGTAAGATCGGAACTTAGAACCTCGTAGGTCTGCTTTCCCATCACGGACGACAGCACATGCGTCTCGCGGACGCGGTAACGTCCTTCATACAAAATGTCCTTGGAGCCTGTATTCAGAGGGCGTCCGATCGTGATTGAACCCGCAAAGCTGAGTGCGCCTATATCCTGCAAATACGCGTTTCCGAAGACTATGATAGTGTCTTTCGGAACGCTGGTGAGATCGTCCAACACACGCAGTTTCAGGCTTCCGTCATCGCCAACCCGAAGCGAAACGCGCGAGTCATCTGCCCAGCGCAGAACACTCTTTTCCGGTTCCACAATCGTGTAGGCACGCGCGTCGCAAGGGCCGTCAGATGCAACCGCATTTCGGGTTCTGCTGCGCGGCTTGGGGATGCAAAATACCGCCCCCGATATCGGCCACGCATTGTGATCTCCGGCAAAGGTGATCTCGCCACCCGAGGTGAGGGCTTCGACGACAAATGTTCTTTCCGGCTGCCAAATTACATTTCCCAGAAATGCGACAAACAGAACGGCCGCCGCCAGAAATGGCAAAAACCTGAGCTTGAATACATAGGCCAGCGCCAACCAGATCCTGCTTTCGCCGGTATTGGTCTTCAGAAATCGGAGTTTCACCCGCGAAGGTCCAGTTCAACAAATTCGGATGGAGACATATTGCCGTCGGAAATACGGATCATTTCGACTTCGATAGGCGCACTCAGATCAAAGCCCTCAAGCTCCAGTTTGCAGACCGTGTCAAACACCGTGCGGATACCTGTTTCTATTCTTGTGCAATCGACAGGGTCCGCCGACGGATCATCCCCGACATAGACGAACACTTCGTCCGCCCCGAACGAGTTCGCGTAAAGCGAGACTGTCGTTGATTGCGCGGCTTCGGTATTGCGCCATGCAATCGGCATCAAGGCCGCTTCATCCGAACTGTCACAGCTTCCGGCAGTGGTGGAAATCGCCAGGTCATCTGCCCCCAGTGACAACAACCGGTCGGCATATTCTGTCGGATATGGGATGTCAGCAACCCCACCGGCCCAATCTGATCCGATACGGTAGGTATTGCGCGCCTCATACAGCCCGTCGGCCGAGATCAGCGAAATGCACATTTCTTTTCCCTGCCAATCCTGCGGTAATGAGGCCGTCATGACAACGTGATCCGTGAACGCAGCGCTCTGCCGAATTGCACCCAGCACAAGAAGGCCAGAAATCGTTGCCGATGGTTTTAACTCTTCCTGCAGTTTTTCTTCCGACAACGAAATCTCTTCGCTATTGCCAATATTCGGCAAGCAAAGCATGGTCGCGGCAAGCAGTAAAAATCTATTGGAATCAATCATGAAGAAGAAACAGTCCCTTGGTCTTGGCATTGGTTTGATTGGTTCCCTGTGTCTGGGTTTTTGTCAAGCAGTGGCAGAGCCTGTTGCGGTCAGAGGGGCGGAACGCGGTCAGGGTCTGTTGTTTTCTCACGACAGTCATTGCTACTTGATTACCGCACGCCATGTCGTAGACAAACGACCCCGAGCTCAGGTGGTCGGAGAAGGCGCGCTGACGGGTACAGCCTCGCTGCGATTCCCGTTCTGGCAGGGCATGGACCTTGCGGTTGGGGTGGTGCGGCGCAGCATCGCCGACCGGTGCTCGGGGTCAATCGACGACCTGAAGCCACAGAGTGGTGGATTGGCGCAATCCAGCACCGCTGAACTGGTTCTGATAGATGACGAGGGGTTTGTGGATCGTCTGGAAATGCGCCTGACGGAAACGCGATACCTTGATCTGGAGGCCGCGTTCAATGAGGCGGAAAAGGACGTGGCAGCCCGCCAAGGAATGAGCGGCGGCTTCCTGTTTGTGCGCGGCAAACCCGTTGGCATGGCTCTTGAGGCATTGGAGAATGGCAACATCCGCTTCATGCGTATTGACGAAATTCATCAGAACGTCGCGCGATGGATCGGATCGCAAAGTGAAATCGTCGCTGAGGCAGAGCCAATTGAAAATCAGACTTTGGACGGCGGCTTGCCCTTGATGGTTTCATCTACGACGGCCAAAGCAGTCAACGGTGACAACCTGCCCGAGAACATGCTGTCAGAGGACGGCAGCTTTGTCTTCGAACCCATCCGCAATGCGGAGGTGATATTCACAACGACAAGTGAAGAGACCCCAACAGTATCGCGTATTGCGATTACCTCGGCAGAAGACGACGGCGCGGCAATGCCCCGTCGGATCGTGATTTTCTCAAGCCCGGATGATCAGGGACAGAACTGGCGGACATTTTGGTCCGGTGAATTGTCGCGGGACGGTATTCTGGATACAGGGCCACGAGCCCAGACCTGGGCTCGTAGAATCAAGATCGTCATTGCAAGCGCGTGGTCGGCAGAGCCAATAAAAATCGACCAGTTTCGCGCGTACTAGGTTACTCGATCAAAGGAATTGATGCAGGCAAACCGGGGGTCACCCAACCACCGTTACGGGTCGTAAAGCTGCCTTCAAGCTTACCTTCCTTTGCCAACGTAAACTCGATCCAACGCGTATCTGTATAGTTGTGGGAACTCGGCACAAACAGGCTTACGCTTGCCGCATTGACGCGAATTGCGCAGAGATCCTTGAAGTCCGATCTTGCGATGCACGACAATTCTTCATTCTTTTCGCCAACAGGGACATTGAAGGACGCGGCCTTGTTTGCCCCCAAGGTGCCTCCATGACGACGCATCACCTGATCAAATGTTTCTGCCTTATCGTCAGGCACTTCTTTTGCATCAATAAAAACAGAAAGCGTCGGGCCGCCCGCAAGGTAGCTTTTCAATGCTGTCCAACGTACATCAGGATTCGGGCTGGTCAGACCATGTTTCAATGCCATTGAAACAAGTGTTTCATCCCCCGATTCGAGCATGACCTGCAGCGCCGCCATGGATCTTTTCGGGTCTGGATCCATCAAATAATCTTCGAATCCGCCAAGAGTTTGCGCACGCTCATTCACTTTCGCCTCGAAATCTTCGAGTGAAATGCTTTGTGCGGTTACGGAAGACACCGAAAGGAATGAAGCGACTGCCGCCGCCCAGAATTTGTACATTTTGTACCTCGTAGTTTAGGTAGCCGGACCATACCGAAGGCGCATCCGAGCGAAACCACAAGGCGCGTCTTCAGCGTGCTGGATCGGCGACCTGTAACCCATTCGCAACGGGTCACCCCGTGCGGGCTTACTTACTGATATGTCGTCAATAAATCGTTAACCAAACCCATCCCAGCCACCAAAGTTCGGTGCTGCTGGACCCTGGGATTTCGTGGTTTTGTTCGACGTATTTATAGTTGGAAAAACACTGACGTTCGGCTTCGGCTGAGGCTACATCCTGAACAAGGTCAAGCTTGGGTTTCAGAACCGCCAGTGTCGTGACGCTGAATATCTGATCAATGATATTGGTTCACCTGACGCTGCATTTTGGAACACAGGCGCAGAATTCGAAAGATCGGATAGACGAGTCCGTTTGAATTCGAGGGGTCAACGAGGGGTTCGTTTTTGATCGGGCGGGACATGACGGCCTCCTAAGCTTACGCTACGTTAACTTAAGTCCTGCGTATGTTCTGTGAACAAAAGCACACAAGCCCGTGTCCCGTCCGGCATTGGCAAACGAAGCGACCCCGCATTGATCGCAATCGCGCTTGATGGGACCTCATCAGCGCGAAATCCTTTGAGCAGGCGCTTCGAAGATTGGAAAACAACAACTGACACCGGAATTTTCGCCAGAAAACCTTGTTAATTCGAAAAAATTTTGGGAGCCATCTCCAAAGCTGACGGACAAAAACACACCCGCGCTGGTGGAAACGGCTCCCATAAATTTAGTCGTACAACATTCAACTCGTTACTCAACGTGTGGAACAAATTATCATTCCCAACGTCGCTTGGAAAATAATCGACGACTTTTTTGGCAAATTGAGATGTTTTTCGACCAAAAATCAGAACAGTGGCAACGTGCATCGGCGCACTGTTTACTTTTTGAGAACGTAAGCGAGTGGAACATGCCGCCAAGCCACTGTTTTGCGCCAAACTCTAGAGAATCTGTTGGGGGCTTAACCCCGACGCCGTTTCATACCTACACCTCGGTTATTTCAAGGGTTAGCACCTGTCGATATGGCGTATCGGGTGTGTAGATGACCGAAGGGAACAACGGAACATTGACTGCGTTTGGATATCCTGACGGTTCAATGCATATCCCAGCTCGCTTGCGGAACGGCTTGGACAGTTGCGATCCGGAATAGACCTGCGCGCCAGGTTGATCGGAAAATACGGACAGACGCAGGCCGGATGCAGCGGTAAGCTCGGCCACTGCGTCCGAGGTCGGCCGGTTGCCTTCAAAGCAATAGTAATGATCCAAATCCACGCGGGCGTCGCCAACCAACTTCGATGATCCGAAATCGAGCGAGCCGCCGCCAACATCTGAGACACGACCCAAAGCAGGGCCTTGATCGTCCGTTTCAAGATACGCCTTAGCTGCGAGTTTTAATCTGAGCGCGGAAACCCCGTCCGTACAGCCCAGTGAATAGTAATTGTGCTGCGCGATGCTGATCGGCGTCGGCCTGTCCGGGACCGCATCAATCTCATAGGTCAGGCGCGGGAATTCCAACGTGACGCGCAGTCGGAATTCAACACTGCCGGGGAACCCGTTTTCTCTGTCCTGAGAGGTCAGGCTCAGAATGGCTTCTGACAGCGAAACGTCCTCAAATGCCCAGAGTTGGTGAGAGATTGCGCCTGAACCGCCATGCAATGTGTTGTCGCCCTCATTTGCGAACAGGTCAAACCTCTCGTCCCCCAACCGGAACTGAGCGCCTGCGATCCGATTAGCGACACGGCCGACAATCGCACCCATGTAATTGACGTCTGACTCATAGCTGCCCGGGTCGTCATACCCAAGGATCAACGGCTTTCCTTTGTACCACCACCCCTGCGTGACGGCCCCGTAGTTCAGCAGAGACACGCGCATGTCTCCGTCGGTCAGAACTGCTGTTTTGATGTCCATGTTAATCCTTTGGCTAAAGGTGCGAGCCGGGAGTGGAACTGCCGATAATGGTCATAAACCTCTTGTCGGAAATCTGGATGACGCTTTGCCATCGAAAGGCGAAAGATCCGTCAACTTTGGCCCCTCCCAAGGCACAAGGCTTGTCAGAATTACATAGTAATGTTTCTATGTGATCAGCACTTTAACGACAAAACAGGACTTTAGCACACACCATTGGGAGGATTCCTATGAAACTGCATTGCCTGGTCGCGTTGTCCGCGGGTCTGATTTTTTCACAGGCCACCGCACAGGAAGGACCGATTCAGCACGATGCAGAGTTCTATGTCCTCCAGGCGCAATACGCCCAGCAATGGGCGCAGGATGACGCTGCCGTAGACGAGGCGCTTGCCGCTTTTGAGGCGGGCAACGGGGGTAAGCCACCGAATATTATCAATGTGCTGATCGACGATGTCGGCTTTGGCGACATGGGCATTCCTGAACTGAATGCTGTCAGGGGATATGAAACACCCAACATAAACGACTTTTCCGATCAGGCGATGCGGATGATGCGCATGTACACCGAACCCTCGTGCACACCGACCCGCGTGGCACAGATGACCGGGCGGCTACCGGTTCGCATGGGGATGGGAAACACGTCGGTCGATATTTCGGGTTTCGGTTTGCCCGGCGACGAGGTCACGCTGGCAGAGGTGCTGAAGGGCGAAGGATACGCAACCTCTCATGTCGGCAAATGGCACATGGGCGACATTGCGGAAAGCTGGGCCATGAACCAGGGGTTTGATTACGCCCAGCATGCGGTGCACCAACAGGGACAGTTGGATATCTTCAACGATGACGGCATCCGTGAACAGGTATCGGTCGGAATAGGCGACTACGACCCCATCTACACGCTGGACAACTGGTTTCGCCCCGACCCCGCAGCGATGGTCACCGTGATCGAAGGCGAGGCCGGAGGCCCGATCCGCGAAATCCGAATGGAGCCGGGTGAACGCTGGGGCGCCGAAAAATACGACGAGATGAACCAGGCATTCCAGGACAAAACGCTCAGTGAATTGCGGCGGTTGTCACAAGGCGAAGCGCCGTTTTTCCTGCAATACTGGCCCATGATCCCGATAGACAGCACACGGACGGGGCGAACCGGCCCCGAAAGCGCCAATGCCGGGCTGTTCGTCGACAAGATGCAGCTGCTGGACCAGTGGCTTGGGGATTTGTTTGACGAAATCGACGCGCTGGGGCTGTCCGAAAACACCATAGTCGTCGTGATGGGTGATAACGGGCATTTCACCAAATATTCCCCGCAATCCGGCTTTTCCGCGATGATTTTCCGGGGCGGCAAAGGGGACACCAGCGAGGGTGGAATTCGCGTTGACGCCTTCGTTCGCTGGCCCGGTATGATCGAAGCCGATGGAATGCTCAACAGCATCGTGCATGTCTCGGACCTTTATACGACGCTTGCGCGATTTGCCGGAGCGTCTGAGCATATTCCACGTGACCGGTTGGTGGATGGCGTCGATCAAAGTGCGGCGATCCTGTTTCAGGACGAACAAAAGGCGCGTCGCGACAGCGTGATCGCCTATTCAATCCACTCGCCCGAGGCGATTATCAAGGATCAGCTCAAACTGATTTTCCCCGGCTCGCTTGAAAATGCGATCTTAGCGGATTTCTTCAATCTCTACCGGGACACACGAGAAGAATACCCCGTGTCAACCGAAGTGGGCGCATGGGGCGGGGCCGAGTTTGTTCGGATACTGAACCGGCACATGGCCCGAAAAGAGAAGTTCCCGGACACAAAGCCCGCGATTGGTGTTCCCTATGAGGGGATCGAAAACATCCGACCGGAAACTCAGCGCGCGGTCGAGGCGTTTCTCGCCAAACAAGGCTCGTCCATGCAGTAACCAGAACCCCTTCTGCCGCAACCCGGCGAAAGGCCCAAGCACAATAGACATCAAGGTACACAAATGGCTGCAAATCTAATTTTCGCTTTTGGCTTGGTCATCTCGCTTGGCATCGGGTTTCTTTACTTTCGCGATCTGGGCGACGTTTCGCAGATGCTGCTGAAGGTAAAGCGCGAAAACATGGTGCGCTTTATCCGGCATGAATACACCCTGATCGCCATTGGGTTAGGAAGTTTCGTAGTCGCAACGCTGGTGCATTTCATATTTGGCAGCGGACCGTTTTGGCTGTGGATTCTTTCAGTTCTGCTTGTGATCTTCCTTTATGGATTTCCATACGTCTGGGTTCACTTGGGCCTTAGGAACCAACTGAACGACGCCGCATTCTTTCCCATATCCGAAGCCCGGAAATACGTCGGCCCGACAGCGCCGGTTATCGTGATTGAAAACAACGGACACGCCCGTGCGCATCCCGATGCACAGATCATGAGGCCCCATCTGGCTGGCGATGTGAATGGTTTGGGCGGAGAGGACATCGTGATGACCTATTGCGCGATGGCAAATCTTGGGCAGGGTTATGCCCCCCGGATCGAAGGCAAGCGTCTGGATCTGGAAGTTCTGGCGCAGCACGGCAACAACCTGATCCTGCGCGACAATGAAACCGGAGAGCCGATCCAACACATCTATGGGTTCCGCGAAGCTGACCGGGACCCGGAGGCCGACGGGCTTGCCTGCCCTCTGCGGCCCGAAGCGCAGATGACACCTTGGCCAACGTACCGGATGACGTTTCGCGGCTTCCAGAAAGCCTTTCCCGACGGCGAAGTCTTTCTGAACCCACCCTCGCCAAACCTGGCTCTGCGTCTGCTGGACATGGTCACAGAGATCACGTTCGGCTGGGGAATCGGGCGTCAGCATCAAGAGGACGCTCCTGTCATGGACAACATGGATCGGACCGACAATCGCCTGCCCAACAAAACCTATGTTTGGGGGATCACTATCGGCAATGACGCCGCCTGCTGGACGGATGATTTCGTGGTCGACAACAACTGGATCGTCAACGCCAATGTCGGCGGGCGGGATATAGTCGTCAGCCTGGACCCCAAATACGAAAGCCTTGGCGTATGGTACAATGACAGCGGCCATCCTGTGACGCGCTGTGACTTTTGGGGGATGTCGGATCAGGGCCGCCTAAAGCGCGTCGAAACGCTGCGCGCGGGCGTGTTCTGGCATGTCTGGTCCGAGTTTTTTCCGGAAACCGATATCAACCGCGTTTCGAAGGGGGCGACCAAAAGCGAGGCGGTCGCCTGACCCGCAATTTCACGCTTTGCGATCTTGGGAGGGATCAATGGCTATTAAGAAAAAGCTTAGAAATACGGCATTGAAACTGGCATTCGTCGCGGCACTGCCAACGTCTGCTTACGCGCAACAGTCCGATTGGTCTTATCAGGCCACGATATACCTGTTTACGCCCGAAACAGAGGTGTCCCAACAAACGCCCAATGGAACAGTTGAGGGAACCCTCGCCTTCTCAGACGCGCTGGAAAACCTCGATCTGGCTTTCATGGGCACATTTGCGGCAACCAACGGACGATGGTCCATTCTGGCCGACTATAACTATACCGACCTTTCGTTCAGCAACGACACGCCCGGACAGGCCAGTTCCGGCGTCGAAACATCGCTGACCACGCAGTTCTTCAGCGGCTATCTGGGGTACAGGGTGTTGACCACAGATACCTCAACCGTTGATCTGGCCGGCGGGTTTCGATGGTTCCGCACCCAAACGGATTTTACCGTTTTGCCGGGAACCGCACCGGGACGAATGGTAAATGTCGACGAAAGCTGGACCGACCCGGTCATCGGCGTCAGAGCACGCATGAGGTTCAATGAACGATGGTCCGGAACCGGGTTTTTCGACTATGGCGGATTCACAAGCGACAGCGAAACCTGGCAAGTTCTGCTGACAGCTGACTATGAAATCAACGACCGGTGGGTGTTGAGAGGGGGGTACCGCTACATCTCGTTTGATCACGAAATTAATGGCGGCGACTTCAAGTTTGATCAATCCGGTCCGTTATTTGGGGCAACCTATCGGTTCTAGCCGGTTGCTTTGCACACAGAACGGGAAACCACGCGTCTTTACCCGCTGCAATTCCCGGTCCCGGGCGTATCAGGTCACAGGTACTTTGATGCGTTGCGGCGAGGCGCCGAAAGCGAAGGCAGGTGCCATCGTGTCAAGCGCATTCTGATGCGCAACCTGAATCCACGAACGAACCTGCAGCAAGATCACCGCTCCGCCGACAACGATCGTCGCCCCGATTATGGGAGAGGCGGCGAGCTCATAGTTTTGGGTGCTGGCGATCCACAATGCAAACCCAAGGCGGGTCACAGCCACCGCGTCGGTGACACGGGTCAGCTTAGGCAGGAAATAGGACGTGATCGCAGACGCGCAGACAATCACCCCCATATAGACAAATCCCGCCAGCACGGGCAGCGGCAGCCCCATCCGTGTGATATCGACATGCGAGTACAGGACACAACCCGCCGCGAACGCGAGGAAAGCAATAGAGTAAAGCCTACGTTTTTCTCGATTTAGATGTCCGACAATCCGTTTCACGGCGAAGTCCCTGAGCCAACTGACCTAACCTTTCTGGAACCGGATTTTGTGGTTGATCTGACGAAATCAGGGCGGAAATGAGACTTTGCCACCCGAGTGATCAATACTGATTGGTCACCTAGGCGCGGTATCAGGCAAGATGCGGGTTTGATTTCATGCGATCAGCCGCAAAATCCACAAAGGCGCGAACTTTGGCGGAAACCGTTCGGCCCTCTTGGTGAACAAGGTGAATGGGCATCGGGGGCATTTCGAATTTGGTCAACACCGGCTTCAGGCGCCCGTCGGCAATGCACGAAGCCACCTGATACGACAACAGGCGCGCAATGCCCTGGCCTTGTACGGCCAGATCAATCATGGCGTCATTCGTGTTCATGCTGACCCGCGGCGAAATCCTGACCGAGCACGGCTTGCCCTCGGACTGAAATTGCCATTGTCGCGACGACGTCAACGCGTTCGAATTGATGATCGCATGCCCCGCAAGATCAGCAGGCGTTTTGGGTTCGCCAGCTTGCTCCAAATACGAAGGGGCTGCGCAAACCACTTGCCGGACCGATCCACAGCGCCGCGCCATCAGGCTCGAGTCCCCAAGCTCACCGATCCGAACACCGACATCCACGCCTTCGTCAATCAGGCTTACATTGCGGTCCACAAACAGCGTTCTTGCACTGATCTGGGGGTGCTGCCGCAGGAAATCAGCCAGGATTGGCACAACGAACATTCGTCCGAACATGACCGAGGCCGTGATATTGAGCAGCCCCTTGGGTTCCGCATAAGCTCCGACTGCGGCACGTTCGGCCTCTTCCAGTTCCGACAGTATCCGGCGCGCATCTTCCAGAAACCTTTGACCGCTTTCCGTCAGACTTACAGACCGGGTCGTGCGCAGGAAAAGCCGGGCCCCCAGCCGATCCTCCAACATGGAAATAACCCGTGTGACCGCAGGCGGTGACATATTCAAGTCGCGGGCTGCGATGGCAAACCCACCCAAATCCGCGACCTTGATAAAGACTTGGATGGCGTGAAATCTGTCCATACTCACTATTCCATTTTATGGAATAATATATTAAATATTTTGCACATTCCACAAAAATTTCGAAAGTCTAAGTTTCGGTCAACGGCTGAAACACCTCTCTGACGGCCGTGAATTGAATGCCGCCGTCTGCCGCGAAAGCCTGTCTTTCAGGCGGACATAACCCAAGAATTAAGGAGAAACTCATGGCCTCCCCATTGAAATCAATTGTCAGCGCGGGCCTTCTGGCCCTCACCCTATCGGCCCCAACCATACCAACCATCGCGGGCGCAGACACTCTCATAACCGACGAGCAGGTAAAGTTTCGGTCCGAGGTGATCGACGAGTTGACCATCGCATATCGCGAGGCCGGTGATCCCGCGAACCCGACCGTCTTGCTGCTGCACGGCTTCCCGACATCCTCGCATATGTACCGGAACCTGATCCCCGCGCTTGCGGAAAACTATCACGTGATTGCACCGGATTATCCCGGCTTTGGCGCATCTGACATGCCTCCGGCAGACGCCTTTGAATACTCCTTTGCCAATCTTGCACGGCTGACAACCGCCCTGCTGGATCGAAAGGGCGTCGATACTTATTCGGTTTACCTGATGGATTACGGCGCACCGGTCGGATTCCGGATGTTCGCAGAGCATCCAGAACGCGTGTCTGGCTTCATCATACAAAACGGTAACGCCTACGAAGAGGGTCTGCGCGAATTCTGGGATCCGATCAAAACCTATTGGGCCGACCCAAGCGCCGATAATGGTGATGCCCTTAGGGGGTTTCTGACCCTTGACGCAACAAAGTGGCAATTCACCCATGGCGTACAGAACCCAGAGGCCATTAGCCCGGACAATTTCTGGCACGTTCAATACCTTCTCGACCGGCCCGGAAATCAGGAAATTCAGTTAGAGCTGTTTCTGGACTACGGAACAAACGTAGCCGAGTACCCGAAATGGCAGGAACTGTTTCGGGCGCACCAACCGCCGGCGTTGCTGATGTGGGGGCAGAACGATCAGATTTTCCCGGCAGACGGCGCACATCCCTATAAGCGTGATCTCGACACGATCGAGTTTCATCTGCTGGATACCGGCCATTTCGCGCTTGAAGAATACGGCCCCGAAATTGCCGAGCACATGATTGCCTTTCTGGATCGCACGACTGGCAAAACGCACTGATCCACCCTCAGCCGCGCCTGAAACAGGGCGCGGCGACTTAGTCTCGCTTGCGCCACGGAAACGGCCAGACGTTGATGCCAAAGAAAGCCAAGCTCTGGCGACGCGCAAAAAACGCGTCAGGTCATAAGCGCGCCAGTTTAATCTTCGGCAAATATCACCAGCAGCAAACGGCGAATATCCACGATAAAATCTTCCTTTGACTGGGCAACGACCAACGCGCCGCGCGCGGCGGTTATGACCAGATATGCAAGGCCTTGCGCGCGGTCCGGAGTGGATGCCAGACCTTGGCGCAATAGAAAATCACTCAGTTTGACGACATACACGTTTGGCCAGTTTTCCGGCTGCGTTGCGGCAATTTCCAACGCGTCTTCCAGCAGCTTTGCCCCATGCTCCGTTTTGGATATTTCAAACGAGTCAGTCACGACCCAAAGCAGCACGTCCTCCAGCACTTGAAGCGGCGCGCCGTCACCCTTTTCCAAAAGGTCAAAAACATACTGGTACAAGGTTTCGGTATAGGTTCTGAGCGCCCATGTATAACAGGACTCCTTCGAGCCGAACTTCTTGTAGATCGACTGTCGGGACAGCCTGACCGCCCGTGCAATATCTTCCATGGATGTCTTGCGGAATCCGTATTGCGCGAACGTGTTCATCACATCACGGGGATCAATACCCGAAATCGTTGGCGCCGTTACCATCGCTGACCTTTCCCACACCTGATCCATGACGGATGTTCAGCCCAAGACAGGCCGTGATCCGATCTTTTTCAGGCTGCATCTTCCTGTTGTGTCACAATTTGCCGGCACGTATGTGTCCGCCGCTATTTCCCGGTTGCATCTATTTTGATTTTGAACCTGAGAAACGGTCAAACACCGCGCCATATTTTTGGGAACTGGTTTACACACTTAGTCCATTTTGCCAACAGCACTTGGGGTCGCAGTTACGCTGCGACTTACCAAACAGGCAAAAAGAAACCGCCGCCAGTGAAACACAAGCGACGGTTCGGCAAATTTGGCGGTATCAGGATTGCACGGCCTTCATGAACCGGTCCCGGATGACGACGGGGTCCATCGTAATCGGAGGCATTTTTGCGTTACCGCTTTCACACTTGCTGACGATGATCGTCATTTGCCCGGCGTCCAGAGCCTCTTGCAACACGCGGCCCGTATCCTCGGCCCGGCATTCGATCACCCGTTCGCAGCCCGCAGCCTCGGCCATTTTCGCAAGCGAGGTCTTCTGCCCGGCATAGGTCGGCTGATCGCCGGTCGATCCGTATGACCCATTGTCGACAATCAGCAGGATGTAATTGTCAGCCACGTTATTTGCGATTGTGGGCAAAGTGCCAAGGTTGGTCAAAACAGACCCATCGCCGTCGATGACGATAACCGGCTTAGGTTGCGCAAGCGCCAAACCCAACCCAATGGAAGAGGCCAGCCCCATCGTGCCCAGCATGTAGAAATTGGTCGGCTGATCGTCGATTGCGTGAAGCTCCTGACTGGGGATGCCAATGTTGCAGACCACCAGTTGATCCCGCAGGATCGGAGCGATTTCTTTAAGGATTTCTGAACGGATCATTGGTCGCCGTAGCCTCCCCAGAAGTTGGCATCGGTCAGAATGGCGACCGGCTTGTTGCACATGAACGTGTATTTCAGGATTGCATCCAGTTCCTCGACATCTTCCCTGTGATGAAAGTGGTAGGTCGGGATGTTCAATTGGGCAAGCAGCGCCTTGGTATGCACCGCCATTTCAACCTGACAAGCGATCGGTTCGCGCAGTTCTCCCCGGTACGAGATCAACATGGGCAGAGGCATCCGATAGTACTGAATCAACGTCGCAAGCGTGTTGATCGTCACGCCGATTGCCGTGTTCTGCATGATGATAGCCGGGCGTTTCCCCCCCATCCATGCACCTGCGCACAGGCCCATCCCCTCATCCTCTTTGTTCGAGGGGATGTGGTAGATGCCGTCGCGCTCATCAATCTCGGCAATGACGCCCGCAAGTTGCTTGCACGGAACGGTGGTGACGAACGAGATATCGTTGGCCATCAGATCATCTGTGATCTTCTTGTCTATGTTCATGTCCGGTCTGTCAGTCCTGATTGGGGCGCGAAGGCGCGATTGATGAATTACGGCCTGCGATGCACATGCACGGCACAGGCTGCATGACGGACGACGCGCGAGGCGGTCGACCCAAGAAAATAGTCGCTGAGGCCAGGCTTGTGCGACCCTATGACGATGCATTCAATGTCGTTGTCACTGGCATAGTCGATAATGGTTCGCGCCGTGTGACCCTTGATGATATCGCACTTTACCCCATCAATATCCGACACTTTTTCCCGCAACAGGGTGCGCGCAGCACGAAACCCTTCGGCAACCACGTCTTTGTCCAGATAGGCACTGACCGACCCTTGCGGCATTTCATAGACATGCAGGGCTATGATCTCGCCGTCTTCGGCAGACAAGGCACGCGCGACCTGCAATGTGTGCGGTGACAGCCCATGATCCAGCGCCATCGGCACGAGAATTTTCTTGTACATAAAAGCCTCCTATTCCCATGGCGCGAGGATGATTTTGGGCGCAGCGACTGCACCCTGCCGCAGATCCTGGAATGCGCGCGCCCCCTCGGACAACGCGCGCGCTTCGACCCAGTCAAGCGCACCCAGACGGCCATCAAATATGGCCTGTGCGGTTTCTCGGAAATCCTCCGCCGTATATGTATAGGTGCCGAAAAACGTGATTTCCTGCAAGGTCATACGACGCACATCCAGCCCGCCGCTATCCTCGCCCAAACCCGCATGGGCGATCACCCCACCCGGTTGTGCCAGAGCGGAGGCCGTCGCGCGGGTCGCTGCAAACCCGACAGCGTCAACGATCAGCGGGAACGCGTCGGCAGTTTCAGCAACGACCTCAAAAGGGATCGCATTTTGCAGATATGCGCGTCGCAACGTGTTGGGCTCAACAATCCGCACCTCATCAAGCCCCATCGCAGACAGGGCCAGCGCCGCTGCAACCCCGATGGCGCCGCCACCCAACACCAGCGCGCGGCGTTCCATAGACGAATGCAATGCCTCAAGCCCAAGGCGCGCCGCATGCCACCCCACGGCCAGCGGTTCAGCCAAGGCAGCCTGCGCGAGACTGACATGCTGCGGCACCTCAACCAGATTTCTGTCTGGCATGACGACAAACTGGGCAAAGGCCCCTTCGCGCGGCGGCATCGAGATAATCTGACGGTCCGGGCACAGGTTTTCGCGCCCGGCACTACAAGCATCGCAGCGCCCACAAGCGACCAGCGGATTTATGGTGACCCGCGCACCGTCACGGGGGCCACCCATGATAACACCCGCCGCCTCATGACCAAGGATCAACGGCGCGGGCCGGCGGGCATCATGGCCCAGATAGGCGTGCATGTCGGACCCGCAGATCCCAACCGCCTCGATCCGAACGAGGTGTTCGCCCGGATTGGGCTTGGCATCCGGGACATCCCGATAGGCCACGTGTTCGACACCTTCATAGACCAAAGCCTTCATTTTGCGGTGAACCCCCCGTCAACCATCAGCACCTGTCCGGTGACATAATCCGACGCGCGTGAGCACAGAAACAGGATCGGGCCGTTGATGTCTGCCATTTCCCCATTGCGTTGCATACAGGTCTGGGCTGCGTTGCGTTCAGCGCGCTCTGGATCGTCAAAGACAGCCCGCGTCAGTTCAGTCGGGAAGAACCCCGGACCGATGGCATTGGCCGTGATACCGAAAGGCGACCATGCCTCGGCCATTGCACGGGTTAGCTGGCCGATTCCGGCCTTCGTCGCGCCATAGGCAACCCCGCCCGGAAAGGCGCGTGTGGTCTGGAGCGAGGCGAAATTCACGATGCGGCCCCACCCCTTTTTCTTCATTTCAGGAACCATTGACTGGCTTAGAAAAAACGGCGCGCTAAGGTTCACCGCCAGCGTTTGATCCCACCCTTCGGGGGTCACGTCATCGGCGGCCTCTCGGGTGTTCAGCCCGGCCGCGTGGACGAGGATATCCGGCGTGCCAAACTTGGCCGAGACGTCCCGCGTCAGCGCATCGACGCGCGATCTGTCTGAGATGTCCGCGACGACCGCATCGGCCTTTTCGCCTATTTCCTCAGTCAGTTCTACCAACGCCTCGGGTCGGCGCGCGACGCCCACTACGCGCGCACCGGCGGCCGCCAGAACCTTGGCCACCTGCCGCCCAAGGCCCGAGCTTGCCCCCGTCACACAGGCAACCCTGCCCTTCAGGTCAAATAGCGCGCGCGGGTCATCCATCGGCGGTCAGGTCAAATTGTTCGTCAGGGAAATACTTGGCCAGCCGCACATCTGCGGCACGCGCATGGCCTTCCATCCCTTCCAGCCGGGAAATGCGGGCGGTTGCAACGGCAATCGGCTTGGACCCTTCCCGCGTTGCGCGCTGCCACGTGACGATCTTCATGTACTTGTGGACGCTCAACCCGCCGGTATAGCTGGCCGCGCCCGAGGTCGGCAGAACATGGTTCGTGCCCGTTGCCTTGTCCCCATAGGACACCGTGGTTTCTTCGCCCAGAAACAAAGAGCCATAGCAGGTCAGCCGATCCAGCCACCAATCCAGATCCTCGGCCTGAACGGTCAGATGTTCGGGCGCATAAGCGTCGGAACAGGCGGCCATTTCCTCACGATCCGAGCAGACAATCACTTCGGCATAGTCCCGCCACGCGGCAGAGGCGTTTTCGCGGTTCAATTCGGGCAGGTCTGCGATCAGGGTTGGAACCAGTTCCATCACCTTTTGCGCCAAAGCCCGATCATCCGTCACCAGCCAGACGGGTGAGTTGTACCCATGTTCGGCCTGACTAACCAAATCGGTTGCCACCACATGCGCGTCGGCGGATTTATCCGCAAGGATCAGGCTGTCGGTCGGTCCTGCGATCATGTCGATGCCGACCTTGCCATAGAGGATGCGCTTGGCCTCGGCCACGAACTGATTGCCCGGACCCACAAGAATATTCGCACGCGGCAGATCGAACAGGCCATAGGTCATCGCGGCCACGCCCTGCACCCCACCCATGGCCAGAATGCTATCGGCCCCGCAGATATGCGCGGCATAGACAATGGCCGGGGCGACACCTTCTCCGGGTTTTGGAGGAGAACAGGCGGTGATATGACGGCACCCGGCCACTTTTGCCGTCGTCACCGTCATGATCGCGCTGGCGATGTGGCTATACCGTCCGCCGGGCACATAACACCCCGCCGCATCCACCGGGATCGCCTTTTGGCCTGCGGTCACGCCTGGTACGATCTCAACCTCGACGTCCGACACGGTCGCTTTCTGGGCCTCCGCAAAGCGGCGCACGTTGTCATGGGCAAAGCGGATATCGGCCTTCAGCTTTTCGGGCACGCGCGCGATGGCCGCATCAATCTCGGCCTGAGTCATCAGCACGTTGCCCTCGAACTTGTCGAACTTTGCCGCGTATTCCAGCGCCTTAGCGTCGCCACCCGTTTCGATATCGGCTAGGATTGTCTTCACCGTGTCATGCACCTCGGTTGCATGGGACTGCGGGGTTAGCGTCGCTTTTTTCAAATACTCGCGCGGCATGGTTGGAAAACCCTATTGGTAGATGGCAGGAAGCAATGTCGTCGACACCGCCGGGACATAGGCGATCAGAATAACCACGATCAGCATGGTCAAAACAAATGGAACGGCGCGCGCCGCGATTTTTAGGATTGATTCTCCGGTTATCCCGGAAACAACGAACAGGTTCAGACCCAACGGTGGGGTGATAAAGCCCACACCCAATGCGGTGATCATCATGATGCAGAACTGGATCTCGTTCATGCCGATATTGTCCGCCAAAGGCTTCAGGATCGGCGCAAGGATCACGATATTGGGCGTCGTTTCCATGACGCAGCCTGCGGCGATGAGGATACCGATCATCAGCAAGATCAGCAGATAGGGGTCGTCAGTCAACGAGGTCACGGCCGTCACGAACCCCTGCGGCACACCCATGATCGCCAGCGCCTCGGCCAGCGGTGCGGAAAAGGCGATGATCGGCAGGATCACCCCGTTTACCTTGGCGGAACTGACCAGCATCGACGGGAAGTCAGCAAGCGTCAGCGTACGCAGGATGAAGCCCATGATGATGGTGACGACCACGGCCGTCGCGCCAGCCTCGGTCGGGGTCAGGCGACCCGAGAAGATGCCGTAGAAGATGATACCCGGCACAATGAACGCATACCAACCGGATTTCAGCGCCTTGCCCAGATTGGCCAGCCACTCGCCCATGGTCATCATGCCGCCACCCTCATAGGCGTAGATGCGGTTCATGATGATATTGGTCACAAGGATCGAGATCAGGATGGCCAAACCGGGGATAAGCGCGGCCAGAAACAGGGTCGAGGCGGAAATCCCCAGCACAAGGCCGATGATGATATAGGCAATCGAAGGCGGGATCAGGATGCCGGTACAGGCCCCTGCCGCGACCAGCGCACAGGCATAGGGGCGCGGATAGCCGCTTTCGACCAGTCGGTTGATCGTCATCCGCCCCACCGCCGCAGCGCCCGCCGCGTCCGAGCCCGAGATCGCGGCGAACATGCCGCAGACCAAAACAGTGGCCGAGCCAAAGCCGCCCTTGGCGAAACAAGTCAACGCCTCGGCCACGTCCAGGAATTTGCGCGACAACCCCGTTCGGACCAGCACGTCGCCCGTCAGGATGAACAGCGGGACAGCGGTCAGGGCAAAGGCGTCGATCCCGGTAAACAGGCTTTCACCCACAAGGCTCAGCGGCAGGTCGCCCGACATGATCAGCATCACGATGGCCGCTGTGCCGATGGCTGCCCAGACGGGTACGGCCAGTGCAATCAGGCCAACGAACAGGATCACAGGTAGGTAGAAATCCCACCCAAGTTCAACAGTTTGATTGAGAGAACCCCAAAGCATCGCGTGTCCCCTCAGTCAAACAGCTTGTCGCCTTCGAAGACGGGCTTGCCGTCCCTCAGGCATTTCAAATCGCGCATCAACGACTGGATCAATCGCCAGATCATCAGCGCAAACCCGGTGGGCACGGCCATCAGGAACCAGACCTTCGATACCCGCAGCCCATCCGTCACCGAACCGAACTTGGCCGAAACATGCACCGCCTCATACGACCAATAAAGCGCGATGACGGCCACGCCGAACATCACCAGATCGCCGAAGATATACAGCAACGCCTTGGGACGCGGCCCGAGGTAATGCATGATCACGTCGATACGGATATGGGCGCGTTCTTTGACCGCCGCCGCCGCGCCAATCCACGCGAGGTAGATAAAGGAATAGCGGACGATCTCTTCACCCCAGATCGACGAATACGCGAATATCTCGCGTCGAAGGACCTCGATGGCCATGGTGATGACCAGCATCACGTAGAACACCAGCAGCAGCCAGCGCTCGGCGTTGCGGTCTATGTTTTGAAGTAAGGTCATCGGTTCCCTCGGCGTGCAGGCAGTCAGGCGTGCGCCTTCTGGTCCGGGCGTTTACCGGCCTGACTGCTTGAAGGTGTGGTGGTCGATCAGGCGTCGTGGACGAAATACTTGCCTTGCGTCCCCGCGGCCTCGACCAGCTTCTCGAAGGCGTCCATCGACCCGGCGAGTTCTGTCTTGAACGGGTCCCAATCGACGTTCTGATATCCGCCGACGCTTTCCCATTCCGCCAACTGGTCAGAGCTGAGCGAGTGGAACTCGACACCCGCCTTGTTCAGTTCCGCCATGGCATAGGCGCGGGCCGAGGGCACTTTGGCAAGGTTCTGATGGCTCGTCATTTCGGACGCCCACATGATACCTTCCTGCACGTCCGCCGGCATCGAGTTGAACCATTCCAGATTACAGGAATAGACCTGACTGTCCGGCACCGCCTGCGTAAAGGTCACATGGCTGAGGATATCTTTAAAGCCAAAGACGAACAGCGCGCCCACGGATGGATCAAGCGCATCCGCGACGCCCTGCTTGATGGCCGAGGGGGTCTCACCCCAAGCAACAGGCGTCGGGTTTGCGCCGACCATGCGATAGTATTGCTGCAACATCTTGGACCCCGGCACCCGGAACTTGATACCGCTCATGTCACCCGGAGTGATAACGGCATTCCCGCCCTGCCGCACAGCAACGACGCGCGGGTCGATCACAACGTAGAACAACGCCTTGAACCCGGCGGCCTCGACCTTGGGATGGACTTCGTTTTTCCAGGTGTCCGAATTCACAAGGTTGGTGAATTTCTGGTTCGAACCGCACAGATACGGCATGTTGATCAAATCAACGGTCGAGGCGAAGGGCGCAAAGTTCGACAGCGAATGCTGCGCCGCCTGAATGGTGCCGCCCTGCACTTTCTGCACCAGCGATCCACCCGCGCCCAACTGTCCACCGGGGGCCAGCTTGACATAGACCTTGCCGTTGGTGGCGTTCTGAATGTTTTCCTTCAGGTCCAACTGCATGATCGGATAGCTGCGTGATGCGCCCAGCACATAGGCTGTGGCAACAGTCATCACATGCTCTGCCGCCTGCTCACGCTCGCGTTCTTCCTTGGCGGTCTGCGCTGCGGCCTCTGACGACCAGAGAACCCCACCGGCCCCTGCAACCAAGGCCGCGGTGAACGCGCCGCTTGCGCTGAGTTTCAGGAAATTGCGACGTTCTTCCGACGCAAGCTCGTTTCTGTCGTTGTTCATCTATTGCCCTCCCAAGCAAAAAATTCAGCTGTCGCCTTCTTCGTTGCGGTCAGCCTCCTTTTTCAGAATTGCGACAACGAACAGGATCGACGCCGCGAACAGGACCAACATCTCACCCACGTCCCCAAGAAATGCGCTGCTTGCAAAGGCACCCAAAGCCACGTTCGCAAAGTAGATGACAAACACGATGATGGATGCGGTCAGAAACACTTTTCCGGACTCCCTTCGGATTCGGCCCAAAGTCATTTGTAAGCGCTTACATCAAAAATGCAAGCGCTTACATATCTGCTTTCCTTAGAGGTCGGATAAGACTAAGCTTATTGGAAAAAGTGAATTGCGGGTTTGAGAATGTCGAAACTGGGGGCGGCCCCTACGCTGGATGATGTGGCTAAGATGGCAGGTGTTTCGACGGCAACTGTCTCACGCTGCCTCAACACCCCTGACCGCGTCGTCAAGGCAACGCGTGAACGTGTCCAATCGGCCGTTGATGCCCTAGGCTACACGCCGAACTTTGCCGCACGGGTGATGGCCGCCAAGCGCACCTTCACCATTGGTGCGATCATTCCGACAATGGAAAACGCGATTTTCGCGCGGGGAGTGCAAGCCTTTCAGGAAGAGCTACACCAGCACGGATATACCCTTTTGGTGTCAAGCTCGGCCTACAAACCAGACATCGAAGAAGAGCAGATCAGGACGCTGGCGGCGCGGGGCGCGGATGGGCTTTTACTGATTGGCCATGACCGCGACCCAAAGATTTATGAGTTTTTGGAGCGTCGAAAAATCCCCACTTTGGTGGCGTGGTCTTTTGCGCCTGATGCGCCGATTCCCTCGATCGGCTTCGACAACCGCGCGGCGATGAACGCGTTGGCAAGCCGTGTGATTGCAATGGGCCATACTCAAATCGGGGTAATTTCCGGCATCAGCGCGGGCAATGATCGCGCGCGCCTGCGGATCGAAGGTGTGAAGGACGCCGCGCGGCAAAACGGATTGCACACTGAGAATCTGACAATCATCGAAACCCCTTACGAGATTGAAAACGGCGCTGCCGCCTTTTCCAAGTTGATGGGCCAGGCCACGCGCCCGACGGCGATCCTTTGCGGCAACGACGTTTTGGCGGTCGGCGCGCTGCGGCGGGCTCAGGATATCGGGCTACAGGTGCCCAGGGATGTCTCAATCACCGGTTTTGACGACATCGAACTGGCTCGCATTGTAAGCCCGGCCCTGACGACCGTGCATGTCCCGCATCGCGAGATGGGTCGCAAGGCCGCCTTGCAACTGGTCGAGATGGTCGAAAAACAGATCACTGGCCAAGGCGAACAACTCGCAACCGGTATCATCGACGGTCAGTCGCTTGGACCGCCGGACGGTATTTAAGCGGCCTCGGCTTCCATCGTTCTGAATTCGTTTTTCAGCCAGATATGTTTTTTGCACATCGGCTCGGTAAAGTGTTGCCGTATCAGCTTTTCCAAAACCTTTTGGATCAAAGCCGATGTCGTTTCGGGATAGACCTCGGTGGTGAACAAAGACACGGTCCGCACAAAGTTCCGTCCAGGAAACGGCATCGCTTTGACGCTGTCGTGAAACCGCTGCGCGCGGTGGAAACACGCAGCAGTGGTGATTGCCCATCCTGCGCCCTCGGCCACCAGTCCAATGATCGACTGGTTGCATTCCAACTCGAACCGGTTTGGCAGATTGTACTTGCTACGGGTCAACTGAATTTCGATCTGTTTACCGATCATATAGTCCCGCGAGTACCTCAACAGCGGAAGGTTCGCATCCGGCTCAAAGAGCTCTTCGGGCTGGCCTTCAAAGCTGTTTGGCAGGATGACGATAAACGGATCGCGCATCAGCGGGTATTCAATCAACCCTTCTGTGCGCTCTGACGGGCGCGTGGCGACACCTGCGTCCAGCTTATGTTCTTGAAGTTTGGCGATAATCTCATGGCTGGGTCGGGTGTAGTGGCGAAAATTGCAGCGCGGCAGAGCCTGGGCCAGAAACCGAAACAGATCGGGTGCGATCTGGTTATCGAAATCGTCGATCAGGGCCAGCCTCAAATCCGTCGCGTGACGCCAGTTGCCTGTACGGATTTCGGCCTCACCCCGTTTCAGTACCGTCAGGCCATCTCGGACATAGCGCGCGAAGACCTCTCCGGCCGGGGTCAGCCCCATCGGACGGCGACCATGGTCTACCAGTTCAATGCCAAGCGCACGCTCAAGACTGCGCAGGTGGTTTGAGACCGTACTGATGGACAGTCCCGTTTCCGACGCGACCTGTTGGATCGACCCTGACTTGGCGATCAGTTGAAACACTTCCAGCCAACGCAGGCTTAGAGATTTTGACACGGCAACCGTCCGTTGTTTCGATTACATCGAAACAAGCCAAGCAGAGAAATGCAGGTTCGGCAATGGTGATGTTGTTAAAACGGCCCTGATCTAAGACCGGACCCGGTCAAGATTTGGGTCGTAGGGCGAGGCCGGGACGACGGTGGCCACCACAAGCTCACCACAGCGGTCCAACACCATTTCGCTGCCGATTTCGGCCAGTTCCGGTTCGACAAAGGCATGCGCCAGATTAAGGCCGGTTCGATGCCCCCACTCGCCGGACGTAACCGTACCAACAACCCGATCGCCCTGCATGAGCGACGCTCCGGGATGCGCAGGACCTTGTGTAGTGTGCACCTGCAAGGCAACCAGCTTTTTGCGCGGGCCTTCCGCTTGGCGCGCCTCCAACGCTGTGCGCCCGATAAAGTCACCCTTGTCGCGTTTCACGAACCGGTCCAAGCCGGTTTCAAAAGGGTCAAACTCGGTAATCAAATCGGATTTCCAATGCAGGAAGCTTTTCTCCATACGCATCGAGTCGACGGCGCGTGCGCCGAATAGCTTCATGCCCAAGGGCTCTCCGGCCTGACGTAACGCCAAATATGCAGCGTAAAGCGACGCGTTAGGCACGTGGATTTCATAGGCCAGTTCGCCCGAGAAACTAACACCCATAACGGTGGCCGGAGCAATCCCCACAAAGCATTCGCAAACGCTGAGCCATGGGAATGCCTCGGCCGACCAGTCGCCGCGCGCGCAGGCGGACAGGACATCCCGCGCCTTGGGGCCAGCAAGGATCAGGATGGTCTGATCGTTGGTCAGACTGCGCAGGTGAACGTCTTCGTCAGGCCGCAAATGGCTGGTCAGCCAGTCCATATCGTGAAACTCACTGGCCGCGGCTGAGCCGTACCAGATACGCACAGGTCCCCGGTCACTGGCGGGTAAATTGGCCACCGTCGCCTCGGCCTTGACCATACCGTGATGGTTCAGCAAATAGCCCAGCCCCACGCGCCCATCGCGGCGGGTGACCGCGCCGCAGAACATCCGATCCAGAAAAGCGTGACGGTCCGCACCCGTGATCTCGATCCGGTTGAAACCGTTCACCTCGGCCAACCCCACATTGGTCTGCACATTGGCAACCTCAGCGGCCACCAAATCAAAGGTTTCGTCAAAATCGAAACTGTGAGTGGGTGCGAAATCGGACGATGGCTTGATGTAATCCACCCTCTCCCACCCGTTGACGACCGTGAACTCGGCCCCCTCCGTCGCCAAAACCGGGGTCAGAGGGGTCGTCTTGGCGCGTCGCCCTGCAGGGCGGTGTTCGTGCGGGAAGTGAAAGCGGAACTCGTTCTGATAATCCTCGATAGCCTTCAGCGCCGTCAGTTCGACATTCGCGTGCCCTGTGAACCGACGCGGATCAAGGCACCACGTGTCATAGCACGCCTCACCATGCACGATCTGCTGCGCCAGCAGCCAGCCGTGCCCGCCGCCCTCACCCAGACCGGCGCGCAGGCCGATGATACAGAACGCATTGCGCTTGCCCGGGATCGGCCCGACCAGAGGCGCGCCGTCAATCGTATAGGTGATCGGGCCATTGACCACCGTATGCACCCCTGCCTCCATCAGCGCGGGCATCCGGGCAAAAGCGCCCTCCAGCACATCCGTCACGCGGTCCAGATCATCGGGACACAGCGCATTGACAAAGTTCGGGTCGATCCCGTCCATACCCCATGTCTTGCAGTCCTGTTCATAGAACCCCAGCAGCAGCCCGTTCTTTTCCTGACGGCAATAATAGTCACTGATCGGGCAGCGCAGCAGAGGCATCCTGTGGCCCGCATCCCGGATCGCCGGAATCTCTTCGGTCAGGAAATACTGATGCTCCATCGAGGCGACCGGGTGATGCACCCCCATCATCGCGCCCACCTCATTCACACGGTACCCGCCCGCGTTGACGACAATATCGCAGTCGATATCACCATGCTCGGTCTGTACGGTCCATGTGTCATCGGCGTGTTGCTCCAGCCCGATGACCGGCGTGTTGCGATACACCTCAGCGCCCGCCTTGCGCGCCCGCCGCGCCAGTGCCTGACACAGTTGCGCGGGGTCGATATCCCCATCCATCGGGTCCCACAGCCCACCGATCAGGTTCTCGGTCGAGATCAGGGGATGGCGGCGCGCGCATTCTTGGGCGTCTATCACCTCGAACTGCACATCCATCCCGCGCGCCATGGACGCAAAATGGCGATAGCCCTGCATCTGCGCCTCGGTATTGGCCAGCCGGATACCGCCGTCGCCGTGGTGGTAGTTGATCGGATAGTCCGGGTCCTCGGCCAGTTCCTTGTACAGCCGGATCGAGTGCGATTTCAGCCCGACCATCGTCTGGTTCATCCCGAAATTCGTCACCTGCGCCGCCGAATGCCACGTGGTGCCCGAGGTCAGCTCGTTCCGCTCGACCAGAACCACATCGCTCCACCCCTCCTGCGTCAGGTGATAGAGGGTCGAGCAGCCCGCAATCCCGCCTCCGATAACAACGACCTTGGTCCGAGATTTCATGGGCGCGGCTCCTGCTTTGTTCCGCCTAAGTCTTGCGGAACAATGCCTGCGCGCGACAAGCCGCCGGGCGTTTGTATTGAAAAATCGAAACCGCGATTGCGGATTCTGATAATTACACTTGGGCTTTGCGTGGGGCGCAAACCCGCGCTTAGGGTTCCAGTGAAGCGCCACGAAAGGAACCGGATGAGTTCGGGTAGTAAACGAAGCGGCAGACGCGCCCGGCACGCGCAACGCGCGGCGGCCCCCGTGATTGATCCCTGCCCGCCCGGTCAGGTCGGCGGGGCCTTCAAGCCCCTAACCAAACCCGAGATCGCGCAGATTTACGACACCGCCCTGAGCCTGTTGGAAACGCTGGGGATGGGCGAGGTGCCGGACCGATTGGCCCGCGACCTGCGCGCGGTAGGGGCGCAACCCGGACCTGACGACCGATTACTGTTCCCCCGCGCCATGGTCGAACAGGCCATTCAATCCGCGCCCAAAGAGTTCACCTTTCACGGCCGCGATCCCGCACGCTCAATCGAGGTGGGCGGCGACCGCGTGTTCTTTGGCACCGGCGGCGCAGCGGTTCAGACGCTGGATATCGACACGGGGCTCTATCGTCCCTCAACCCTGACCGATCTGCATGACTTCACCCGGTTGCAGGACACGCTGGCCAATGTCAGCTGGTTCACCCGCTGTTGCGTGGCGACCGACGTACCGGACAATTTCGATCTGGACGTCAACACCGCCTACGCGCTGGTCCGCAACACCACCAAGCCGATTGCCACCTCTTTCACACTGGCCGAACATGTCGCGCCCATCGTCGAGATGCTGGATATCGTGGCGGGCGGCCCCGGCGCATTTGCCGCGCGCCCGTTTCTGAAGGCGCATATCAGTCCGGTCATCTCGCCCCTGCGCTATGGCGAGGATGCGGTGGATGTGGTCTATGAATGCATCGCCCACAATATTCCCATGTCCTGCATCACCGCAGCCCAAGCGGGCGCGACGGCCCCGGCGACTCTGGCCGGGTTTCTGGCGCAATCGCTGGCCGAGACACTAGCCAGCCTTGTGATGGTCAACACGATCAAACCGGGCTTTCCGATGGTGTTTTCCAACTGGCCCTTCATCGTGGACTTGCGCACCGGGTCTTTTGCGGGCGGCAGTGGTGAGACTGCGATCCTGAACGCGGCCTCGGCGCAGATTTCCAACTGGTTGGGGCTGCCCTCGGGTGTGGCGGCCTCGATGACCGATGCCAAGGCGATTGACGCGCAATACGGGGCTGAAAAGGGCATCACCTCACTGGCGGCGGCGCTGGCGGGCGGGAACCTGATCTATGAAAGCTCGGGCATGACCGCATCGCTGCTGGGGGCCAGTTTCGAGGGCTTTGTGTTGGACAATGAAATGCACGCCCACACCTACCGCGCCCTGCGCGGGATCGAAGTGAGTGAGGAAAACCTCGGGTTCGAAGCGATCTGCCAGTCGGTTCTGGGCGACGGGCATTTTCTGGGCAGCGCCCATACCTATGACGCGATGGAGCGCGACTATTACTACCCCGAGCTTGCCGACCGGACCGAGCCGCGCACCTGGGCGGATGAAGGCGCAACCGACGCATGGACCACCGCCCGCGCCCGCGCGAAAGAGATATTGGCGACGCACCATCCCCAATATCTGACCGCCGAACAGGATGCGGAAATCCGCGCCCGGTTTCACATCCTTGATTGACCTTCCCCAAGCGCCCCCCGGCAGCTAGGGTCAGCGGGACTTGCGACGAATGAGGCCCCGATGACCGATCCCTTCTTTCAGCCCGTCTCAGCCATGGAACTGGCGCGGTTTGCGGGTGTTCCCACCTTTATGCGCCTGCCCGGTATGACGCTGGATCACGCGCGGATTACCGAGGTTGATATCGGGCTGGTCGGCATCCCATGGGACGGCGGCACCACGAACCGCCCCGGCGCGCGCCACGGGCCGCGTCAGTTACGGGATTACTCGACCATGATCCGCGCGATGAACCCTGTGACCGGGGTTGCGCCATTTGCGATGATGAACTGCGCCGATCTGGGCGACGTGGCCCCGAACCCGGTGGATATCGACGATACGCTGAACCGCGTGACCTCGTTCTACACCGACCTGACCGCGCGTGACATCACCCCCCTGACCGCCGGAGGGGATCACCTGACCACCCTGCCCGTTCTGCGCGCGCTAGCCAAATCCGGCCCGCTGGGACTGATCCAGTTCGACAGCCACACCGATCTGTTTGACAGCTATTTCGGTGGGCATAAATTCACCCACGGCACCCCCTTCCGCCGCGCGGTCGAGGAAGGCTTGGTCGATCCCAAACGCTTTGTTCAGGTGGGCATTCGCGGCACCGCATATAACACCGAGGATATCGAATGGGGCGAGGCGCAGGGCATCCGCATCATCCGCATCGAGGAACTGTTTGACCGGGGCATCAACGATGTCATGGCCGAGGTGCGCGGTATTGTCGGCGACGCGCCGACCTATTGCACCTATGATATCGACTTCGTGGACCCCACCTATGCCCCCGGCACCGGCACGCCCGAAATCGGCGGCCCGAACAGTTTTCAGGCGCAGCAGGTGATCCGCCAGATGGCCGGAGTGAACCTTGTCGGGGCCGATCTGGTCGAGGTCTCACCCCCCTTCGACGCCTCGGGCGGCACCGCGTGGCTGGGGATTTCACTAATGTTCGAGCTGCTCTGCGTGCTGGCGCAGGCTGTGGCCGCGCAGCGCTAACTGACGTTTTCGGCGATCATCGAGATCATCTCGAACATCACTGCGGCTGCCGTCAGCGCGGTGATATTGTTAGGGCTGTCCTTGGTGGGCATCATGCAGACGACGTCTCCGCCCACGATATTCAGCCCGCGCGCGGCGCGCAAAATCCCCACGGCTTCGTCAATGTCGAAGCCCTTCTCGCCGGGTTCCAGATTGGACACCGCGGGCGCGACGGTCGGGTCGAGGCAATCCAGATCGAAGGTGATATAGACCGGACGGTCGCCCAACACTTCACGCGTCTGCGCCACCACGTCCTCCAGCCCGCGCTGGCGGAATTCGCGCATTGTAACGATGTTGTAGCCATAGTCGTAAGACGGTTGCAGCCAGTCCAGACTGCGCGGATGTCCCCGCAGACCGATTTGCATGGATCGCGTCGGATCAACCTGCCCCTGATCGGCCAGATACGCGCCCCAATGGGCCGCCGATTTCTTTGCGCCCAGAAAGTGATCAACCTTGGTAAATACATCCGTATGCGCATCCAGATGCAGGAAGCTGATCGGCTCGCCCTTGGCCAGTTGACCACGTCCCAGCGCCTGCACAATGCCGCCGGTGATCGAGTGATCGCCGCCCACCGACACGGGCCGCGCGCCTGCCGCGTCGATGTCCCTGTAAAAAGCCGTGATACGCTCGATGCAGTCCTCGTTGTCATTGGCGCGCAAAAAGGGCACGTCTCCCACATCTGCGATCTTGGCGCTGCTCCACGGGTCGATCTCAAACACAGAATGGACGCGCCGTTGCACGGCCGAGACATGGCGCAACGCGCGCGGGCCCAGATGCTGATCCCGCTCGGTCGTGCCGTTGCCGGTGGAATGCGGCACGCCGACCAGGGCGATGTCCTGCCCCTCGGGGCCTACATTCGGGCAGCGGAACAGCGTCGGTACGCCCCACCAATACAGGTTATCCATCATCGACTGTTCATAGCGGTCGGTCATCTGCATCCCCTTCAAGAAAACGCCCCCGGCTGGCGGGGGCGCATAAGTTCAGATTTTCTCGTCTTCTCGCCGGAAGGCCCCCTGCACGATCCGGTCGATGACCATGGCACAGAACAGGATGGCAAAGCCGCCCAACAGACCCGGACCCTTGGCCGCATATTGCAACGCCTCAAGGATTTCCTTGCCCAGACCGCCGCCGCCGATCAGCGAGATGATCACCACCATCGACAGACACATCAGAATGGTCTGGTTTACCCCGGTCATGATCGAAGGCAGAGCGAGCGGGATCTCGACATCCTTCAGCAACTGCCATTTCGAGGCACCAAAGGCGACCGCAGCCTCTTTGATGCTTTCCGGTACACCGCGCATCCCCAGTGCCGTCAGGCGGATCACCGGCGGCATCCCGAAGATGATCGTGGCCAGAATGCCGGGCGGGTTGCCGGTGCCAAAGAAGGCGATGATCGGGATCAGGTAGACGAAGGCAGGTAGCGTCTGCATCAAATCCAGCACCGGCTCTGCCGCACGATAGGCGCGCGCCGACTTGCCAAACCAGATGCCCAGAGGGATACCGAAGACCACGCACAGCAGCACAGCAGCCCCCACCAGCGCAACCGTCTCCATCGCCACATCCCAGTACCCAAGAAGCGCGATATAGGCCAGCGACGCGGCGGTAAAGATCGCAACGCGTGGACCTGCCGCACGCCATGCCGTAACGCAGATGACCAGCATAACAACGGGCCACGGGGACCCGATCAACGCAATCGTCAACGCATCCAGAACCGACCGAACGCCAGCCACGATGCCGTCAAAGACGTCCCCACCCGCCGCTGCAGCGGCGTCAATCTTGGCTTCCATCCAACTGGCGAGGGCGGAAAACAGCGTTCCGTTGCCTTCACCAAGAAAGATTGCAGAAACCTCTTGTTCCGGGAAGGCATCCAGCAAAGGCAGCGACGCGTTGACCGTGAACTTGTACACGATCAAGGGCCCGATCGCCGCGATGAGGACAGCGCCCAGCACGGTGTTCCTTCGGGACTGTCCGCTTTCCGTACTGTCTGGATCAATCCGCCAGTTCGAGTATTGCTTTTCGTAAACCCGATCTGCGTAGAAACCCTGCACCAGTTTGAAAACCAGCAACATCAACAAACCCGTGATCAGGATCCCTGCCGCTTCGGATTGCGCGGCAGCGGCCCTTTCTAGGCTGGTATCTGCCGCTTTCTGGATGTTTTCGGCCAGCTTGGTAAAGCGGTCGATATCCGCCTTTTCCGTCGCATCCGCCGCACGTGCCATCAACTCGGCCGCCCGTTCCTGTTGGCGCGCGGCCCTCTCCGCAAAGTCAGCGCCGGGATTGCCCCATGCACCTCGACCGATTTGAACCCACGCGATGATCTCAAGGATCAGGAAGGTCCAGAACATCCCCCAGATCGCGCGTGAGGCCGACCAGAACGGCCCCAGCACTGCCGCCCACAGGTTGAACGTATTGGGTACGGGGCTGGTCGCGTCATGGATTTTGTGAAACGCATTGACGTAATAGTCGCCGTTTGGTCCGGCGAATTCCTTGATCGAACGGTCCAGCGCCTCGCGGTCGACTTCGATGTCAGAGGCGGCTGTAACTTTCAGCTCTGTGGTTGCGTCAGTCATTTTTGCCCCCCTGAATACCACGCAGCAGGCGCGGCTTGGTCACGATCCCCACATCATTGCCTGCGTCCGTTATGACCACCGGCATCTCGGTATTCACCGCAAGGTCGATCAACTGGTCCAGATCCGCGCCCTCATCCGCGCGCGGCGCGCCGTCGAGTGACCCGGAATAGCTGCCCATCGGCTCCATGATCGAGTGCGCCTTGACGAGTTTGAGTTTTGAGATGCCCTGCACAAATTCACGCACGTAATCGTCGGCGGGGTTCATGACGATGTCTTCGGGCGTGCCGATCTGAACAATCACACCGTCTTTCATGATCGCGATGCGATGTCCGATCCGGATCGCCTCGTCCAGGTCGTGCGTAATGAACAAGGTCGTCTTCTTGAGCTGCGCAACCAGCGCCTTGAACTGATCCTGAAGTTGCAACCGGATCAGTGGGTCAAGCGCCGAGAAGGGCTCGTCCATCAACAGGATTTCCGGGTCCGAGGCCAATGCGCGGGCGATGCCAACGCGCTGCTGCATTCCGCCGGAAAGCTCTTTGGGCAGGCGATCTTCGTAACCGGTCAGGTTCACGAGGCTGAGCGCATGGTCGGATACCGCCCACCGCTTGGATTTCGGCACCTTTCGGATTTCCAGGGGATACGCCACGTTGTCGCGCACCGAACGGTGCGGCATCAGCGCCATGTGTTGAAAAACCATCCCGATCTGCTGCGCCCGGATGCGGCGTAGTTCGGACTCGGATATCTTTGAGACATCCCGCCCCAGAATTTCGATCTTGCCCGCGGTCGGCTCAATCAGGCGATTGATATGACGCACCAGCGTCGACTTGCCCGACCCCGACAGGCCCATGATACAGAAAATCTCGCCACGCGGTACTTCAAAGGTTGCGCCCTGTACGCCGACAACGCAGTTGAAACGCTCCAGAACTTCAGGTTTTCCTATGCCTTCGCTGCGCACGGCGGCCATGGCCTCTTCTGCCCGTGCGCCGAAGATTTTCCAGACATTTTCCAGTTTTACGACAGGTTCGTCCATTTACCCCTCATGTGCAGGGCTTTGCCCCGGCAAATAAGAAAAGGGCCGCCGCGAACTGTCGCGACGGCCCTCCGATATTGGATGTTAGTTGGTGAGCCAACCGATGACTGTGTCTTCGTTATCCGCCACCCACTGCCGGGCGAAATCCGCCGCTTCGACATTGTCGACAGCCAGCGCCTTGCCCATCGCGCTCAGGTCGTCACCCTGCATCTGGTAGTTGCGGAACAGGGCGGCCACTTCTGGATAGTTTTCCTCCAGCTCCTTGGCGTAATGCAGATGGAGCGTCGCGCCATTCCACGCCGAAGATGCCTCGGACTTGGCCAGCCAATCCGGGTCATCGGTGGGCTGAACGATGGTCCACGTAGCCGGATCATGCGCGGGCTCTTCCAGAACTGTCAGATCCTGCGTCACAAAGATGTAGTGCGGGCTGTAGCAGAACCCGATCCACGGATCACCCGCCTTGGTCGCATTGGCGAGATTGGCGTAGGCAATCGTCTCTTCATACTCGGTCAGATCGAAAACCTGGTCATAGCCGTAAGACTTGGCCCGGATCTTCTCGACCACGGTCGAGGCCCAGCCGGGCGCGCCGATCCAGACCTCAGGTGTGCCGTTACCGTCCGTGTCAAAGATCGCTATTTTGTCGGGATCGCTCAGATCATCAATAGATTTGATGTCGTGCTGTTCGGCGATATAGGTCGGAACACACATACCCTGTTCGGCCTGCACAGGGTTTTCGTTCATAATGACTGTGCCGTTATCCTTGACGTATGTGTCATGCAGGTTTTGCTGGTTCGGCATCCAAACCTCGGGATGGACATGCATCGACCCGCTGTCCATAGCCTCAAAAACGATTGGGTTGGTGCCGTTCTGCAATTCCACATCAAGGCCGAGGTTTTCCTCGATTACGACTTCCAGGATATGCGCGGTGGCATTTACCGATGCCCAGTTCGGCACGCCGATCACGATATCCGCAGCAATGGCGGGACCGGCTGCGACAACTGTCGCGCTTCCCAATAGCGTGGCTAGTTTCTTCATCAGGTATCTCCATGTTGGGCGTTCACGGTGCTGTTTTCTGTCCGACCTCGGTCGGCGTCGCACTTGGCAAACAGGATCAAAAAGCAATGGCTTTCCGGTTTTTTTAACCAGCGGCTCGCGGTGCCGGATTGGTAAGAAAACTCAAGCACGCAAGCGCGCCACCCATCAAGAGTTACCTAAGCCAAAACCGTGTATGCGAAATTATCATAGATTAGTTTCGGTTTATTGCGATCTGGTTGGCTCGGGATCGGTGACAGTCTGCGGCAGAGTTTCGCTCCACTGGCGCAAGTCTTCCAAAATTCCCAATGCGGTCTGCCCAAGTGTCGTCACCGAATATTCTACGGAAACAGGTGATGTTTTCAACACGTCCCGTCGCACCAGACCTTGGGCTTCCAGTTGCCGAAGCCGCTCGGCAATCATCTTTTTGCTCGCCGCACCGATCATTCGCGAAAGGTCGTTGAACCGCACCGGACCATCTTTGAGGTGCCACAGGATGGACCCCGTCCACTTGCCACCAATGATCCGCATACCACGTTCAATAGCACAGGGTTCTGCGCAGGCGTCTGAGACCCGTTTTTGGCCTTTCGCATCTTCCTGGATACTTGACTGCATCTTGCATTCTCCGTCCGGCCCTAGGTTACGAAAAGTATACTGGTTGCATTTCGTAACTTAAACCCCAATTTCATGCTACGGCCAACAAATACCACGTGGCTGGAACCGCAATCAGGATAGAGATATGAGCAAAATCCTTATCGTAAACGGCACCCAGCCGTATGACTTCGCCCCCGGAAAATTGAATGCCAGCCTGACCCGGCAGGCAGCAGACACATTAACGCGCTTGGGCCACGATGTCCGCGTCACGACAATCTCTGACGGCTATGATGCCAATTCCGAGGTAGATGCCCATGTTTGGGCTGACGTGGTTATCATGCAGTACCCGGTGAACTGGATGGGCGTTCCCTGGTCCTTCAAGAAATACATCGACGAGGTTTATACAGCCGGTATGGATGGTCGCCTTATGATAGGGGACGGTCGGACATCCGAAGCCCCCAAAGCCAATTACGGAATGGGTGGCCGGTTGACCGGAAAGAAATACATGCTGTCTGTCACGTTCAACGCGCCAGAAGAAGCATTTGGCGACCCGTCAGAGCCCTTTTTCTCGGGCGACAGTGTCGATGATCTGTTGAAACCCATGCACCTGAACGCAAAGTTCCTGGGAATGGAGCCTCTGCCGACATTTGCAGCTTTCGATGTTATGAAAAACCCCACAATCGAGGCAGATTTCTTACGGTTTGAAGCCCATCTGGACCGTTTATTCGCAGAGGTAGACCATGTCGCAGCCTGACATTCATCTTTACACCGCCGGAACGATGAACGGATACAAACCCGTTATTTTTCTGGAGGAAGCTGGCGTTCCCTACGATCTGACGCATATCAACTTCTCAAAACAGGAACAAAAGACCAACGAGTATCTGGCGCTGAATCCCAATGGAAAGATTCCCACGATCTTCGACCGATCCGAGGGACGCGCCATCTTTGAAAGCGGCGCGATCCTGTGGCACTTGGCCGAGAAATACGGAAAGTTCCTGCCAGCCGATCCGGTCAAACGGTCCGAGGTCATGCAGTGGGTGTTCTTTCAGGTGGGTCATATTGGTCCAATGATGGGCCAAGCCATGTATTTCCAGCATATCGCGGCACCGAACGGCCACGAAGAACCCTTTTCGATCCGCCGCTATGTCGACGAAAGCCGCCGCTTGCTTGAAGTCATGAACACCCGGCTGGAAGGGCGCGACTGGATCGCCGCGGACGAATATACAATCGCCGATATGATGCTGTACCCGTGGGCGCGCGCCTATGTCTGGGCCCGGGTCGAGGTCGATGGCTTGCCGCATCTGAATGCCTGGTTCGACCGGATCGACGCACGCCCCGCTGTTCAAAAGGCGCTGACAATCCCCAAGGCAAACCCGCAGTTCTGGGACGCGGCTGCTGATGCTTCGGCTTTTGCCAAAGAAAACGCCGCGCGCTTTGCCGGTGATATGAAGGCAGACTCCGACTAGGTGCAGTGCGACAGAATAAACTCGGTCGTCGCACTGGTCAGAGCAGGAAAGCGAGACCTGTCGCTGACGTACAAATAGACCTGCCGCTGTTCCGGCAGGTCATCGATCAGGCGAAACGCCGTTGCCTCGGGAATGAAATCGGCGACGGTTTGCGGTAGCACCGTTACCCATCCCCCAGTTCGGACCATAGTGATCAAGGAATGCGTGTTGTGAATGGTGATATCCGCCTGTCCGATCACCTCGTGCAAACGCGGTGATTGGATCAAGTCACAAAGCGCGTTCCGAATGAAAGGCACCGATAGGATATCGTCGATCACCAAAGGGTTTGCTCGTGTCATCAACGGGTGGTCCACGGCAGAGACAAGGCCAAACCTGTCTTCAAACAGCGGCAGAGCCGTCACACCATTCAACACATGATACCCCGAAGCAATGCCGATATCTGCCTTTCCTTCGGTCAGCGCATCCAGCACTTGCGCGGTATCCGTATCCCGCAGCTCGACCTTCACGCCCGGATAGCTCTGCGTCATGTGCTGCAACACTTTGGGGAACACGATTGCCGCCACCGAAGGCACGGATACGATGCGCAACAATCCGTGTTCAGCGTTCACAGCGGTTTCTATATCCAGAACCGTCTGATCGAACTGACGCACCTGTTTCAAACTCAATTCGAACACCTGCTTGCCCAATGGGGACAGGCGGTTCTTGCGCTCACCTTCGAAAAGCTTTTTGCCAAGGTGGTCTTCAAACTGTTTCAGCGTCATTGAAACAGCAGACTGGGTTCTGCCCAGCCGGTCGGCGGCTTCCATAAGGTTGCCGGTTTGCGCCACGGTGCAAAAGCACCGCAATGTCTCAATCTTGATCGCCATACTTCAGATTTTCTGAATTTTATTTAATTTATTTGAGTTTGACTGATGCGACAAGACCCCCGCACACTACGCGCGACCAAAATACGACTCTGGGGCGCATTGTGACCAAATTGAATCTGATTGCCGGCGAATGGCTGGCAGGTGAATCCGAAATCGAAAACCGCAACCCTTCGGACCTGAGCGATCTGGTCGGCACCTTCGCGCAGGCCAGCGCAGATCAGTTGGAAGCCACGCTGGATCAGGCGCGTGCCGCGCAGGTCGAGTGGGCCGCCTACCTGCCCGAACGCAAGCAAGCGGTTCTGAACGCCATTGGCACCGAACTCATGGCCCGGGCCGAGGAACTGGGCACGCTTCTGTCGCGCGAAGAGGGTAAACCTCTGGCCGAAGGCAAGGGCGAGGTCTATCGCGCTGGTCAGTTCTTTACCTATTACGCTGCCGAGTGCCTGCGTCAGATTGGTGAGAACGCGGATTCTGTCCGCCCCGGCGTTGAGATTGACGTGCGGCGCGAGGCCGTGGGCACTGTCGCCATCATCAGCCCGTGGAACTTTCCGACCGCGACCGCCTCGTGGAAGATCGCACCGGCGCTGTGCTTCGGCAACGCGGTGGTGTGGAAGCCTGCGAACATCACCCCGGCCTCGGCCGTGGCGCTGACCGAGATCATCGAACGTCAGGATATCCCCAAGGGTCTGTTCAGCCTTGTGATGGGGTCCGGGCGCAGCATCGGGCAACGGCTGGTGGAAAGCCCCAAGGTGAACGCGATCTCTTTCACCGGGTCGGTGCCGGTGGGCAAGGGCATTGCGGCAGCGGCCATTCAGAACCTGACCAAGGTGCAGATGGAGATGGGGTCCAAGAACGCGCTGGCCGTGATGGACGATGCCGATCTGGACCTGGCGGTGACACTGGCGCTGGGTGGTGCGTTTGGTGGCACCGGACAGAAATGTACGGCCTCGTCGCGGCTGGTGGTCCATGCGGGCATCCATGATGCGTTCGTCGAGAAACTGGTCGCCGGTGCGCAAGCCATGAAGGTCGGGCACGCGCTGGAAGACGGCACTCAGATGGGACCGGTCGTCAGCGAGCAGCAGTTGCAGGAAAACCTCGCCTATGTCGATCTGGGCAAGTCTGAGGGAGCGGAACTCGCCTGCGGGGGCGCGCGACTGGAGATGCCGCATGACGGGTTCTATATGTCGCCCGGAGTGTTCCTGAACACCACCAACGACATGCGCATCAACCGCGAAGAAATGTTCGCGCCGCTAACCAGCGTCATCAAAGTAGGCAGCTATGAGGAAGCGCTGAGCGTCGTCAACGACACAAATTTCGGCCTGACCTCGGGCATCGTCACCCAAAGCCTCGCCCGCGCCACCCATTTCCGCCGCAACGCGCGCACAGGCGTCGTCACCGTGAACCTGCCCACGGCGGGCACCGACTATCACGTGCCCTTCGGCGGGCGCGGCGACAGCTCTTACGGCCCGCGTGAACAGGGCAAAGCGGCGGCGGAATTCTACACCACCGTCAAAACCGCTTATATCAGCGCAGGAACCCCGGTCTGATGCGGATCGACGGGCTGCAATACGCGAATTGGTCGGAAAAGATATTCCGGCAACTGCGCGAAGGTGGTGTGGACGCCATCCACGTCACCATCTCCTATCATGAAAACTTCCGCGAAACGGTTCTGAACTTTGAAAAGTGGAACCGCTGGTTCGAGCAATTTCCGGACCTGATCATGAAAGGCCGTTGGGCCAGCGACATCGACACAGCGCGCGAAACCGGGCGGACGGCGGTGTTTTTCGGCTTTCAGAACCCCTCGCCCATCGAAGACGATATCGGTCTGGTCGAAATCCTGCACGATCTGGGTGCCCGGTTCATGCAGCTCACGTATAACAACCAATCCCTGCTGGCGACCGGCTGCTATGAGGCCGAAGACACCGGCATCACCCGTATGGGCAAGCAGGTGATCAAAGAGATGAACCGCGTGGGTCTTGTGGTCGACATGAGCCATTCAGCCGATCGTTCGACCATCGAGGCTGCTGAATTGTCCGAGCGCCCAATCGCCATCACGCACGCCAACCCCCATGATTGGGCCCCCGCCCTTCGCAACAAACGCGACGCAGTAATCCGGGCGGTAACGGAAAACGGTGGGATGCTGGGCTTTTCGGTCTACCCTCATCACCTGAAAGGCAAATCCGCCTGCACGTTGGAGAGCTTTTGCGAGATGATCGCCCGCACCGCCGACAGATACGGGGTTCAGCATCTGGGGATCGGCACCGATCTGTGTCAGGACCAGCCCGACAGCGTGGTCGAATGGATGCGCGTCGGACGCTGGACGAAAGAGATCGACTATGGCGAAGGCTCGGCCTCGGCCCCCGGCTTTCCGCCGATGCCCGGCTGGTTTCAGGACAACCGCGATTTCGGAAATATCGAGGCCGGACTGCGCGCAGTTGGCATGAACGCAGATGAGGTTTCGGGTATCATGGGCGGGAATTGGTACCGCTTCTTTGATCAGAATTTCGGACCGCAGGGGAAATGAACGAATCCGGCCACCATATCGCCCGCAGAGACCCCGCTCAGGTCATGCGCCTGTCGCGGCTAGGGTCCCTGCACCAATGCCGCCTCAGCTTTATGCGGCAGTTGACGCGACGCATGGCGCGCGAGGAATGGTCCTTTACCCGACCTGTTTTTGACATCGACGCAAACGGGGTCGGCCACGCCGTCTATGCCGCACAAGGCCCGGACCATGCCTATTCGCTGGTCGCCTTCGCACATGACCTGCCCCCCGAACAACGATCTGACCGGGTGATTGCCGAAGCTTGGGACGCCACTTTCACTTTGTTCGACGGCGTTCCGACCGCGCAGGATATCGAACGCCTTGCCCAGAATGTTCCCTTGCAGGAGGCTGGCCGCGTCAGTGAACGGGAATTGTCCCTGTCGCGCGCGAACCGCTCTGTGCGCTTATGGGCGCATGTCGTCGACAGGCTGGCCGATGGCCAACAACCGGACCTCGATCAAATTTACGACGTCGGCTACCTGATGCGCACGACGGCTGTGTACGGCTCTGGCAAATTCGGCGCGGCGGACCGGGAAAAGACCGCCGACCGCCCGGAATTGAACGCCCCGTTCCAGACCGAAATGCTTTCGGTCTACCTGACCCGCACATTTGTCCGCGATCTGGTTCAGCACATGGCCCGCGTCAAAGGCGGAGAGAAAACAGCCGATCTGGACCCTGCCATCGCCCGCTGGCTGGGCATCGGCAATTCGACGGGGCTGGGTATGGCGCCGTTTATCGTGAACCATCCGATCCTGTTCAACAACTGGATCATGGTGCGCGAAGAGGCGATCGCGCGCGTGCGGTCCTTGCCCAGAGCCTCTGACGTGGAAATCGCGCAATTCCAGAGCATTTTTGACCGCAGCAAATTGTCGTTGTCGTGGTGGCAATCCGAGCATCCTGTCCAAATCAGGAAGCTGGCGGCGTTGACGTCAGACATTCAGGAAATCTCGAACCATCTGGACGGGGATGTCCTGACGCAGGACAACCCGTGGGACCGCCTGATCTTATGGGCGGAGGACGCGCTGAGCGAGGAAGGTCAGGAATTGCTCGCATCGCTGATGCTGGAGCCCTATGGCGATCTGGTGGACGGGTTGGCAAGTTGCATGGCTGACAACAACCTGAATGCGCAAATCATCGACGGTGCGATGCCGGTGTCCGAGGTCCGCGATCTGATCCTGAGCAACTTTGAATGGGCGCTTGAACTGGATTGGGCGGCCGAGCCGAATTGCGCCCGCGCCTGGTATGTGTCCGAAGAAAAGCTGGAACCCAGATTGGGCGAACGGTTTGAAGAACCCATCGCCGAATACGAACAACCCCTGGCCCCCGCGCGGGACGCAGCGGCGGCGTATAAGGTGCTTGCTGACTGGCACGGCGAGACTCCAATCCGCGATTTCCTGTTGCAGCACCCGGAACATCGGCACACCATCCGGCGCGCACAGATTGGACGTGTCGCCCCCTACGGAGAAATCCGCGACAACACGATCAGCGCCGAAGTCATGCCCATCGACATGCTGCGCGCCAAGCTCTCGTTCTTTGGCGCAACCCATTTCGACCCACGTTCTGATCGTTGGGTTCGGATCTGCATGTATGCAGGCGCGCCCTATCCCGAAGAACTGTCTGATGACACGGCGGATACTTGGGTCTACCCGGAGCCTGCAGCATGAGCTTTTCGCTAAACGAGATCGAAGCGACCGCCAAACGTGCCGCCCGTGGCGCAGGTTATACTTGGGGGCATGCGGAAGAGGCGGGAAAGGCGACCCGCTGGCTTTGCGCCCAAGGGTTGGACGGCGTGGCGGCGCTTGCATCTTTGCTGCACCAGAATCTGGCACACGCGCCTGAGAAACACGCGCCCTGTATTTCCGGTGAAACCTGGACCGGAACGGATGTGCTGTGCCCGCTTGCCACTGGCTGTGCGCTTTCTGACAGTGCGGGAATCTTAGGGGCAGCCCCCGTCACGATAACCAATGTTAGTGCTCCCACATTGCTGCTGCCCTTCACATCCAACGCCGCTCGCATTTTGAACCGAGGCGTCGCGATCACGATCGACGGCGCAGAGGCGCAAACAGATGGGATTGCCCTGCACCTGACCGGGGCGATGCCGGATCAGGCCCAATCCGTTACTGTGCGGTTAGCAGAGGTTGCGCCCCTGCCTCATCAGCGGCAGTCACGCGCAACACCTGATCCGGCGGCTTGGTCCGCCCTGACCCGCTTTGCCCACCGCACCTATGCTCCCGCAACCGAAGAGTCCCGCCTGCGTGGTGCTGGCGCGGGTCTGTCCGACAACGATTAAAGAGATTGAAATGGTTGAAACCCGCACCCTGACCCTGACCGAAATCGAAGACCTCGCCTTTCGCGCCCTTGTTGCCGCCGGTACAAGCGAGGCCAACGCGCGCCCTCTGGCCGTTGCAACAGCCGCGACCGAGGCGGACGGAGTCGCCAGCCACGGCCTCGCCTATATCCCGATCTATTGCGAGCATGTTCAGTGCGGCAAGGTCGATGGAAAGGCCCAGCCGGTTCTGGCGCGCCCCCGACCCGGTGTGGTTTCGGTGGATGCCGCCACTGGTTTTGCGCATCCGGCCATTGACGCCGGGTTTGATGCGCTGATCCCTGCCGCGCGCGAACAGGGCATTGCGGCGCTTGCCATCCGCAACAGCTATAACTGCGGCGTTCTCGGCTATCACACATATCGCCTTGCACAGGCTGGGTTGGTCGGGCTGGGCTTTACCAATGCTCCAGCATCCATCGCACCGTCGGGTGGCTCCAAACCCGTGGTTGGAACCAACCCATTCTCGATCGCTGCCCCCGGCACGGACGGCCAACCTGCGCTTTTGATCGACCAAAGCGCCAGCACCATTGCCAAGAGCGAAGTTATGAAACACGCCCGTGAAGGAAAACCCATTCCGGTTGGCTGGGCGCTGGACGCTGACGGAAACCCCACGACCGACCCGAATGTCGGCCTGAAGGGATCAATGGCACCTTCGGGGGGCTACAAGGGAGTGGGCGTCGCGTTGCTTACGGAAATCATGGCGGCCGCTTTGACTGGGGCCACTTTGGGCCTGAACGCGTCACCCTTTTCCGGAACGGCCGGAGGGCCACCGAAAACCGGGCAGTTTTTTATTGCAATCGACCCTTCGGCCACGTCCGAGGACGCGTTTGCATCAGGTATCGGCGAACTCGTCTCTGCGATCCGTTCACAAGACGGGGCGCACCTGCCCGGGGACGGGAGGTGCGCCAAACGCATTGCTGCGCAGGATACTGGAGTAGCAGTCAACGTCGCCACGCTGGGCAAGATCGAAGCAATCCTCCAGTAACCGACCTTTACTTTGACCTCACTGGATGAGTCGCAGTTTCTGGATCGAGCCCGCGATGGACACGAACGAGTCGATGATCTCATCACCCGTTACTTCGTAGTAGTGAGACGGCGATGAGGCGCATGCCCTGATTTCGGCTGCTGCCTGATCGGACGTTTCGAAAGCAACGGCATAGATAATCACGTTGTTCGCTTTGGCCAATTCGCACTGCTGCTTGAACAGTTGAAGGTTCGTCGTCTGCGAAGACGTAATGGTCGTGTCTTCAGACGGGCGGGATATCAGTTCCGTCAAACCGTTTTCCTCTTCCATCTGGTCGGTGGGACGAACCTGCGGGCTGGTGCGGCCGTCCGTCATGATCACGATGTATTTCGAGGTGTCCTCGTGATCCCAATTCAGCGGACGGTTCGCGAACTCTGCCGGGATTTCACCTGCTGCGCTGAGATGCGCAAAGGCGTCACGTGACGAGGGATCCAGCAGTGCCAGCGCGTATTTCAGGCTGTAGTTGGTCCCCGTACCGTCGAACAGGCGCAGATTGTCGATGAAGTTGTTCAGCAAAAGCTCGTCGTTCTGGGCGTATTTGATGCTCATCTCATCATCAGGGCACCAACCCCAATTCTGAGTGGTCTCATCATAGTCCCAGTTCACGAAGTAAGGCACCTGAACATTGGAAGCCGACGGGAGCTGAGAGGTCATGAAGTCCGAATACTCCATCTCAAGACAGGACGACACATTGTTTGGAATGGTCGAAACGTAGGAGTAGAACTCGTCGAATTGATACTCCAAATCCACCTGATTGAATTTGGTAGACCCGTCAGTCGTAACCGTACGATCAATACTGAAGTACTTCGTGGTCTGTTTACCACCTTTGATGGACGCCCCCAGCATCTTGGCTGTGTCCGGTAAAGCTTCGGTTTTCGAGATGATGAAATCCTTCACGTAGTGATGGTAGGTATCCACGTCATCCTTGTTGAAAAGCTCAACATCGTTACCCGGATACCCTTCGATCTTCGCTGAGAAATCCGCGACACCATCACTTGGATTATCTGTGTCGAACCAGAAGACGACGTTCGACACGTCCTGCTCCCATTCCTGGAAGTAGTCTTCTTCGGTCGTTGTCCCGAAACGCTCGCCACCCAAGTATTCAAACATTGTGGCGCCCGGGTTGGTTTGACCTGCGAACGGAACCACACTGATCGAAGTTTGTTTATCAGATTTTTGACCAGTGCTTGGGTCCTCGTTCCTGCTCAGGCTTTTTGTGATGAAAGCCTTGGCCGCTGCCTGCATTAGCTCCATGCGGTTGTTGCTTCCCATACTGCCCGAAATGTCGATCACCAGGGAAATTTCGGTATGTGGGGCAGCTTCATTTGCCGCAGATGATACGTTCAGCGGCAGCGAATCCACACCGCTGAACTGCATGAAATTCGTAGAGAACTCTTTCGACAAGCTGGCGGTAACGGTACGATCCAGATAGTCATCCTGAACGCTGATGCTGCTTTGGTACGCCCCCAGCCCGCGCACGTCCAAATGGGCTTGTACCACCTCAGCCGGATCCAGCTTTTGCTCAAGGCTGGCCGCCGAAAGTACGGCATTATCAAGCGTCCACTGAAGATTGGCGCGGTCGCGCTCATAGTTCATGACGTCGACGGCAATACCCGTCAAAGCAAAAATGGTAACAAACATGAGCAAGGCAAAAATTGTTAACCCGCCATCTTCCTGCGTCGCGAAAGATTTTGACTGTTTATTACGCAACATAAAGCGTTGCGATTTCGAAGACCCCCAGACACGTCCTGACGACATTTCGCTCTCCATTGCATCAAGATATTTGTGACACGATGCAGGATGAATTTGCCGTCAAGAAGTCGTCGAGTTGGCATTTAGGCTACTCGAAATTAACCGTTAATTAATCAAAGATGAATGTGTTTTTTACCTAATATGAACGTGCGGGCTTGAGACCTTCGGCGGGCAATTACAATTCCAAACGCGGCAAATCCAATTGTGGGTTCATTTCAAATGGACCGCCGAGTTTTTGCCACTCAAAGACTCAGGACACTGTTTTCTTGCTTCCGGAATAAACAGTCACGCGGCACTCCAACCCCCCCATCGACTTGGACCTTCCCAAGTCCAGTTTCGCTCCGTAGGCGTTAAGCAAATCGACTGCGATCGCCAGTCCCAGGCCACTGCCTGTCACCGAAGTGTCCAACCGCCCCCCGGATCGCAAAGCTTCGCGCCGATCTTCCTCGGTTATTCCCGGCCCGTCGTCTTCAATGCAGATTTCGATGGTCTTTGATTTTGATGTGGCCGACACCCGCACCGACGACTTGCACCACTTCAGGGCGTTATCCATCAGATTGCCCAGGACCTCTTCGATATCCTGCGGGTCCATGCGCACCCACAGCCCCGAGGGGCGCGCAACCTCGAATGTCTTGCCTTCTCTTTCCGCCATGGACGAAAACAAACGCGCGAGCCGGTCGATCGAGTTCGACAGGTCCGTTTGCAAATGGCTCAGTTCCGCGGTGTTCATTGCCCGCATTCTTGCCAATGACCGGCTGAGCTGCGCATCAATTCTACCCAAGGCTTCTTCGGCGATTTCCGTCTCGGAACCGCTTTCGGATAGGTTAATCAATTCGTTGCGCAAAATGGCCGTTGGTGTCTTTAAAGCATGGGCAAGATCCGCAGACTGCCGTCTTGACCCCGCGACAATATCGCGGTTTCGCCGCGACAACTGTTTGAGTTCCTCAACAAGCGGCGACACTTCCTCGGGATAGTCTTCCGGCTTCAAACCTTCATCCGTGTCCCAGCGATGCGCCACATCATTCCGAAGTTTCTGCAAAGGGCCCATGATGACCGACACCAGCAGCAACGACCCTGCAACGCCGATCAGCCCAAGCAGTGCAAAGGCGGGCAACAGGCTGCGCTGTGCTGCGCGCCTCTCTTCAAAAAGTTGCGCGCGGCTTTCGGCGACGCTGATCCCCCAGATGGTTCCGTCTTCGTAGGAAATCTCCTGGTAAATACTCCGAACAGCCTCTCCGTCCGGGCCTGCCGTATTCCACAGGGCTGGCTCCTCTGACGCAGTTGCAGGTTCGGCCAGCGTTTCGTCAAACAAAGAGGACGAGGTATAGGTTTCGCCGTCACTTCCCGTCACTTGCCAGTACCGACCTGAATACGGCGTGCTATAGGCCGGATCAAACATCAGATTGCGCAGTGCATCGGGGTTTTCGGTCGTCACGCTCAGACCAACCACAAGTTGAGTATGGCGGTCGCGCAGCGCGGTATCGAACTGGTCTGACACTCTGGCGTTGATATAGGAAAATACGGCCAGAGTGCTCACTACGACGGACACAGCGCCGGACAGCACTCCTCCCAACAATGCCCGCTCACGAAGTGAAAACATCATTCGCTGTCGATCATGTAACCTCGGCCCCGGACGGTCTTGATCAGGTCGGACCCCAGCTTCTTACGCAAGCGCGTAATGAACACGGCAATCGTGTTCGAATCCCGATCTCCGTCATATTCATAGATATGTTCCGACAGCTCCATTCTGGAGATCAGGCGGCCGCGATTGTGACAAAGATACCCAAGCACCGCGATTTCCTGAGCGGTCAATTCGACGGGAACGCCTTTGACGGTCACGCGCCCGTTCTTCGGATCCAGAACCACATCGCCCATTTCGATCAATGGATTAAGTTGCCCGCTTTGACGACGCAGAATTGCACGTATCCGCGCGGCCAATTCCGGCATGTGGAACGGTTTGACCATATAGTCATCAGCGCCCGCATCCAAACCATCAACGCGATCGCTCCAGCCATCGCGGGCGGTCAGGATCAAAACAGGGGTTTTTACGCCTTCATCACGCCATTCGCGCAGAACCGAGATCCCGTCCCGTTCTGGAAGGCCAACGTCCAGAATGATAACGTCGTAAGGTTCGGTGGAGCCCAAATGAAGGGCTTCCAGCCCAGTATGGGCAATATCAACCACGCGCCCTTCAGCATTCAGGAGCTTCTTTATTTGTGAGCACAGGTGCGGCTCATCTTCTGCCAGTAATATTCTCATGCGAAAAAGTTACAGGTATCGTCGCGATTGTTCATCAATTATCTCTTCCCGCCGCCACTGTTTCCGTTTCCGCCACCATTGCCGCCGCCGTTGCCACCGCCACCGTTGCCGCCGCCGCTTCCACCACCGTTGCCGCCACCGCTGTTTCCGCTGCCGCCACCGCCACTGTTGCCGCTATTACCGTTGCCGTTACCACCGCTATTGCTGTTGCCGTTACCGCCGCTATTCCCGCTTGCGCCACGGTTGCCAACACCACGGTTTGCTGAAAGACCATTCAGGTTAGCCTGCGCTTTCGCGGTTGCCGAGTTGCCAAGATTGGATCGCGCCGCTTCCTTTATCTGCCGGCCGAGGCTGGACTTGTTCGGCACCACAAACCCGGTCTTTGCATCCACTATCACACTGATAATGCTACCATTCGTCTTTTTAACCAAGATGCGGTAATAGATCCCTTCGGCCTCGAATGCGCGCGCGTCGACAGGTGTCCCTCCGAATATTTTCTCGACACCTTTGATCACGTTTTTCAGGCGAATTGCACCACCTGATCTTGTGACTTTTCGCAGTTCCGAATGCTTAAGCTCGCGTGGCGCAGCATCCCCTTCTCCTACAAGGAGAAGAGAAGCACAGACCACTATCGCAAAATGCTTCATCATCGACGTCACTCAAAATCGCGCTCGAGAGCGTAAAGCCTAAAAAAAACAAAGTGAACCGTTGATTAACAATCGGTTTCGCGTGTGTTCAGCCTACATCAGTTCAAATGAGTGCATCAGGTGATTCTGTTACGATTGACTACGTTTTTGAAAAGAGATTTGCACGAGAGCTCAAAATGAAAACCAAAACCGCCAGCCTGCTGAAAGCCACATCAATCGCAATCGCCCTTACAGGGTCTGTTGCAATCGTGGGTGTGATTGCCGTTCCTGATGCCGCCATCGCAAAAGAAGGCAATGGTAACGGCGGCGGCAACGGCAATGGTGGCGGCAATGGTAACGGCGGCGGCAATGGTAACGGCGGGGGCAATGGCGGCGACAAAGGGAAAAGCGGCGGCTCCGAGAATGGTCGCAAGGGTCAGGGTGCATCAGGGGCGAACAAGGGCCAGGGGTTTGGCCTTTCCGGTCGCGGTTTCGCCAAGACGAATGGCTCCGGCTCGAAATCGGGAACAGGCAAAGGCTTTTCTCTGAAAAGCTTCTTTGAAGGCACCAAGACTACGAAATCCAGCCGCAAAGCAACTTCAACATCGTCGAAACCGGCTAAGAATGTAGAAGTGACCCAGTCCATTCGTCCAACTGCTCGCACGGCTGGGAATAAAGCGGCTGCGTTGTTGGCCGCGCATCCATCAGAGCTGGGCGCGTTGAACGCCGCAAATGCAAGCGAAACCGCGCTGCTGAACGCCTCGCCAAACTCGCGCGTGGGACGGATAGCCGCGTATCGTGACACGGTTCTTGCGGGGGAAGAATTGCGCGAAGACCTGGAGGAAGCCCAAGAATTTCTGGATGGCCTCAAGACACCGGAACGCCCAATCGACTTGATCGAAGATGATCTGGAAACCGCTCTTTCCGAGGTACAGGAGAACCAGGAAATCGTTGATGGCCTTCAGGAACAGGTGGACGAAACCGACGAACCAAGCGACGAGTTGCTGGGGCAGTTGGAAGCCGCCCAAGGTGAATTGGACGAGTCAATCGACGAAGCTCAGGCCCTGAACGATGAGCTTCAGGCCGCCAACGAATACGAGGACGCGGTGGAAGAGGTCGACGACCTGACCGAGCAAGTCGAGGCACAACCTGAGCTAGAACGTGAGGCGTTGGAAAACGCCGCGAACAAACCTGTAACTGACGAAGTGGAGGCAACGGTCAAAGCCATGCTTGGCCTCGAATAAATTCTGAACTCCTTGCCCAAATACTCACGGAGGCAACGAGTGCCGGGCCAGCCTATACATCCACCTACATGAACTCAGGCTGGCCCGGAAACCCGAACAAAGATTTTTACCGGAAGCGTCTTCATTTTTTCGAAGCGCGCATATTACTTACTCTAGAAGCGAAGAAAGCCCGCCCCTTATTGGGGGCGGGTTTTCACTTTGTCTGAGTGTCAAAGTAATAGCCTTGGCAAAACTGGCTATTTGTACGCGTAAAATAGTTAACAGCTCTTCGAGAGCCTTCAACGAAACCGAAAAAATCAAAGCGTTGGATTTTAAAATGGTGCCGGGGGCGGAATCGAACCACCGACACGAGGATTTTCAATCCAATTTGGTCAAACGTTCACTTGAAAACGGCTGCCTATTTTATTGGGCCTTAGAAGATCAAGGATTTGTTTTTAAGAGATTTTTCAATCTTCCGTAGGACTTCCTTAAGCTCATGCCCGAAGAACTTCTCGCCCAGATCGAGCTTTGTCCACTTTTTTTGCGATGGTACAGAAGTGGTACAGGAAGAAACATTCGGATTTTCCATCAATTTCGTCATTGTTTCACGCTGCAAGTACAACGGCCTCTAGGATAACGCCTAGAAACAAAAAAGGTACTCTGGCCCTTACTACTCTTTTTCAAAGCTGCGCAGATTGCGTACTCAGTTCAGATCGGCGTGGATCGTTCTTGGGCCGGTTTGGCGCCATGGCCTCGACAGATCGGACTTTAATGCTGGGCGCTTCACTAGCACTGGCATGGCGTGAGGGTAAAAGGCGGAGCAACATGATGAAACTAACCGGTTACGAGCAGTGGATACCGAGTTCACGGCACTAAGTGCTGTTTTAGTTTTGCAACAATTGGGGTGATAAAGGAGATTTGGTCTAGAAACTTTTAGTCACGCCGATAGTGATGTTATCAGGTTTCTCCTCAAGATTGAAACGGCCCAAAGAATCTAATGATTTCAAAAAAATACTTATCCAAGCTCGCTGTTGCTTCAGCGTTTTTGTTTCCTTGTTCTTCAGAAGCTGTCGCTCAGGGCTCAAGTTGGACTGTCCAAAACGATGAAGCGCGTACGTGCAACCCAAATCGCCCGGACAACTGCATTGCCCTTCGGTGCGCATCCGGCAACAATTATGTGCTCAATGTAACGGGCGCTGGAATTCGAAAGGGCATCGGTCAGATTTCAGTCGATGGATATCGCTCTGGCCGGGGCGAGTTCGTCGAGGATCGCGGTGGCGCTTCTATTCTTGTGGATCGCAACTCAGGCGTCGTTTCCGATATGCGCAGAGGTTCCAAGATGCGCGCGAGTTTCGGATTTCGGGCTGTCACAGTCTCGCTCCGCGGGTCCTCCGCGGCCATCAAGTCCCTTAAGGCGATTTGCTCGGGTTCAGGCCAAGCGAAAGACGCTAGTTCGGGCTGGTCAGCGGGGTACAAGCGCAGAACCGATGAGTCCACATTTGAGCTGGACATGGATCCGGTGCCCTTCAATGCGTTCGGTAAACGCTTTGCGGCTGACATCCCGGGTAATGACCTTCGAACCCCTTTAGACCGGAGTTTGATGCGAGATCTGTCCAGAAATCAGTGCGAGGCACTTTGTGCATGGACAGAGAATTGCCGTGGGTACACCTGGAACGAGGACGCCGGGCGCGTCTGTTTGTTGAAGTCCCGGGCTGGAAAAATGGTTTCGTTCAAAGGCGCCGCTTCCTCTCATATCCAGATAGAAAACAAATCGATACCATACCCACCGACACGTGGACCGCTGCCGAAAGTCGACGCAACGGTCACCTGGAAAGAAGGGGACACAGAAGAAGGTTTTGTATCGCGTGTGCGAAAAGCATCGGCAGGGCTGGGGCAGTCGTGCAATGCCGAAATGGAGGCCTTGGAACGCCTGGCTTCATCGCTTCAGATCAGTGTCCCACAGAAGACCCAGCGCGTGGGTGCGCCGGTTGAGATAGAGTGGTCCGGCAATTCGCTGGAAGACCGCATTCCCGTCTGGATCGTGGCGAGTTCACCTGACCATTTTCGAACCAGGGGTTTGGGTGTTATGACGCTTGGGCCCGAGGCGCTTGGCCCATTCGGCCTAAGCCACGCGAAGCAACAAACCCGCGCCTTTGTACCCCTGTGGGCCAGAGGCACCGGGACATCAGGTAAAGTCGCCATCGAGCCACTCAAAGCGGGAAAGCTGGAGCTGGATGTCGCTCTTATCGCTTACCTGCGTGCGTGTGACAAAGAGGTTGTTCTGGATACGCAGTCATATGCAATGCCAGTCAATCCCAAGCCGGCGCAATTGGTTGTCGGAACGGCGGAAAGCCAAAAAGATCTGACCCATTACGTCGATATTCCACAGTTTGACCGAAGAGTTCTTGCCGGAGAGAACAGGTTTCGCATCATAAGTTCCGCCACAGGGTCCGAGATTGTTGAGAGAGCAGGTTCAAACGCCACCTTGTCTCCGACTGGGCGGTTTTTGATCGTGCTGCATGACGAGCATCACGAGTTGATAGATGTTGTCGATGGGGAAACGGTCGGCAAACTCAGAATCTATAAAGACACGCTCTATTGGGGAGCTGCCGACAGTTTTGTATTCGGCTCGAATGCGCCTTGGGGAAAAGTTGAGGCGGCTCTAACATTTAGCAATCGAAAGGTGGTGGAAAATCAACTCACAGGTCCCGCCTGCTGCGTTGCCAATCCGGATGCAACGCAAGTCCACTTCAGCACTGAAAACGCGTTGGTAGAGGTCAGGGGATCATTGGGGTACGCCCTAAGCCCGTTGCATGGAAGTGTTTTCGCACGCGAAGGCGTTGGTACGGGTTATCTGTCCACACAAGATTGGTCACCCGCTTTGCAAGTGACCCTGTTGCGAAGCGTTGGGCTTGTTTCACCGGTTTCTACCGAGCCAGGGTTCAGTGCGACGAATCTTGCCAAAGCCGAGCAGAAGCCGATTGTCGAAATCGGAGTGGCGGTCAACAATCAGGTTGCTGACGAAAAAATCCAGATGGCTTCTTTGTTCAGAGGTGCTGGTGGTGCAGAAGCAGGCGCCGAAGGTGCTTTCGAGAGGATAGGAATCTCTCTGGCGCAAGGAACAAGAGGCGAAAGACTTGTTGAGCCGGAAGAGACACCTCTTGGTGCCGAAGGGTCGACGTACAGAAACGCGCAAGAGTTGAAGACACTTAAATCAGCCCTTCAGGATGTGACCGCAAATACGAACTGGCGCGTTGAGTTGCTTCCTGAACCGGCCAAAAACCTGTCCGCGGGATCATGCTTCGATTACCTTGGCTCACGCCGAAACGATGGCTCGCTCAGTTTGCCTGTAGAGGCTGACATAACAGAGCAAACGGTTTTGCCGACTCCGGGATATTTGGCAATTCCAGAGAACATTGCTCAATTGGACAAAATCTCATTCCGGGGTGGAAGCGTTCTGGTCGGGCGTGCGTATTGTGTTTCGGGTGCAACCGGTGGATCGCTAAGAGGCAGCGTGCATCTGTTTGTTTTGAACACGACAGATGAAATGAACGTTCAGGTTCTCGAAGACGCTTCGATTTCGCAAAACCACTTCTTGGGGGCAAACTACGTCCGCAGTTTTGAAGAGAACATATTCGACGCGGTTCTTTTCGGGGAAACACTTGTATTGCTGGCACCTGGAAATGGCCGGATGATTGCCTATGACCTCAAATCCGGCAAGGTCGTGCGCGAGTTCGAAGATTTGCCTTCCGGCGACCTTTTGGTCGACGTGGCCCTGACTGCCGACGGCTCTCATATCATCCAGATAAACAGCGACGGCAGTTTCTATGGGTGGAGCATCTCGTCCGGCGAACAAGCTTTTGCAGGCAGGGTGGTTGAAGACGAGATAGCCGTATGGTCGCCCGAGTATTTCTTTGACGCCACGGCAGAAGCCGCCAGCCTGATTGACCTCAGATTTCCCGGGTTGGATGAGCAGTTCAGCTTGGACCGGTTCAGCGCCAAGCTTTACCGGGACGCGTTGTTGCCATCCCTTCTGGGGGCTGACGAATTTGAACCTGTGGAAATCTTAATTCCGCCTGCGTTGTCTGGCCAGCTTACGACCGATGGGGCACAAATCCACGCGGAAATCGAATTGCAACCGGATCGACAAGCCACCCTGCTTCAGGTCTTTCAGGATGGGATTTTGACCAATGAACTTCAGATTAAGGAAACGGACTATTTCGTCGACACAACGTTTGACCGGCTTGCAGGTGCACAACATGCATCAATCATTGCCGTGTCAAAGGAAGGGCTTGCCAGCACCCCGCTGACCGTCGACTTGGGCAAGCCTCTTGTTGCGGCGGAAAACCGGGCCCTGGCAATAGCCGTCGACCGCTACAAGCACCCCCGGTTGGAAAACCTGAACTACGCCAAAGCAGATGCCGACCGGATCCTGACAAGCCTGGCCGGAATTCCGGACGGGGACCTTGCCTTTGACAAGGCAAATTTCATCGGTGGACGGCGTGCAAAGCCGGATGAGGCGCTCACAGGTATTCGAGACTTGTTGAACGGTTTGGACAAGACCGGAAATGCGGTTTTGTTTCTTGCCGGTCACGGGCTTCAGGGCGACGACGGGTCCTTTTACCTGGCAATGCACGACACGGATCCGAGTGATCTTAAGAATACGGCCCTCAACTTCGAAGATGTCGCGGCGATGCTTCGGCAGACCGAGGCGCGCATTACAATACTCATCGATGCGTGTCATTCAGGGGACGCCGGGTCCGGCATGTTTGCGACCAACGACGGCGCCTTGAACGGCCTAACGAACCTTCCGGAAAACATCACCATCCTCGCAGCCGCGAAAGGGCGCCAGTTTTCCATTGAATCCGATGAACTGGAAGGAGGACTTTTTTCAGTTGCCGTGGAGCGGGTCATTAACACCCAGAGGGACGCATACGATTTGAACGCGAACGGGCGCATCGAGTCTTCAGAATTGGCCAATGGAGTCAAATCCATCGTTCGCGCCCAGAGCGAAGGCCGTCAAGTGCCCTGGATGACGAGAGGGAGAGTCATTGGTGATTACTCACTATTTTAGTTCAGCCGCAGTTCTTGTCTCAATAACACTTGCACCATCGATAGCGATGGGAAGCTGCTACATTTGCGATGAGGTTGTCGAAGTAAATGACGTGATCGCGGACTGCGTGATATCCGAATATGAAAGCATCGCGAACGAGGTTTCGAGGAGCGAGAACGGAAGATCAACCATTGATCTGGCAGCATGTAGTGCGTCCGCGAAAGACGGGGTGAAAAACCGGGCGCTTTCGTCTCTGCCGGAACTCGGACATGCTCACGAAAGCTCGAACCTGAAGACCGTCTACATTTTGGACGAATTCGGCCTGAACTGCCTGAAGGAATTGATCGAGAGCCACAGTGGGGAATTCGATCCTACAGTCACTTTTGACCTGTTTGAGAGCTGTTAATGTCCAATACCGAAGATGATCCCAAGCTTTTTGGGATATCGATAACATTCCTTGACGGACTCGCCGCACTTTTGACGATCATCGGATCGCTTGGGATCGTCGTCGCTGCTTTTCAATATGTTAGTGATGCCAAGGGTTTGCGTGTCGAGAGAACGCTCACCTATATCGAAAGATGGGAGAGCGATGGGGCAAAAGATGCATATGATCTTTTGGCCAGAGCCCTTGCTCTCGAGTTTGAAAAGATACCGGCCAACGAAATCCACAATGCCCGCGAGAACGGTGCGTTTCGCAAATTGCTGTTGACGCGCGTGACAGAGAACATCCTCGTGGATTCCGAAAACCAGAATGCCTTTGAAACAGTCACCTACTTCTTCAACAGCCTGGGCCTCTGCCTGGAAGGAAGAATATGTGACAAAAAGACAGTTCAAATATTCTTCGGAGGGACCGCTGCTCAGTTCATGGAGTACTTTGCCGAACCACTCGACGGCATAGTCGAACCTGATCATGGCTATGGGTCAGGATTGTCTAAACTGAGAAAGATAATAGATAGACGCTGATTTTTGCCAAATAGATATGTGCTTTGGACCTGTCCCGTCGTTGAGCCGCCCCAAGTGTTCAATTAGGCCACCTTCCGCCCGAATGCGACCGGGATTTTCTTTCCGAATGTGAGTGCGCCGGCGGGGAATGTAGAAACTGTTGGTGTATTCTGAGCTATTAAGCACACGAACTGATCTGTCATTTCTGCCTTTTTGGGGGCGCCGGAATGAGCAGCCTCATCTGACTGGTCCAAATTGATTGTTAGTGCATCGTCGGCCTGTAATCCATTGGGATGATGGTTTCAGGTGCTGGCGGGCGATAGCCCAGTGCACTGTGGG
>NZ_JBQFQF010000012.1:0-148571 GCF_056536745.1 Ruegeria sp. CJ2 | reverse complement strand
CCGCCCCGACGCCCTGACCGGCCTGAGCATCAACCCCGCAAACATGATCGGCGACCTGCATGGCAGCAAGGACTACCGTGCGCATCTGGTCAGCGTCATGACTAAACGGGCAATCCAGGACTGCTTGTAATAGCCCAATCAACCAAGGCCCTGGAACAAAGGGCCTTGGTTAAGGATTTCGAACCCGCGGCGCGTTCGAGGGGCGCCAGTATGCGCCAGTGTCTTCGCGGGCTTGCTGGTATTGCTGCGCGCGCTGCTGTGCGTTTTTGCCACCCGCGTTGAAAAGATGCCCCAGGATGCAATCCAAAACAGCCATCGCACCGGTAAAATTCGAGAAGTCATATAGGGAACGCGCGCTGACTGAAAACGTCACGTCGGGCTCGACTTTTGGCGCTATTACATCGCTGTCTGAAATAAGGATGATTTTCATCCCTTTCTGCTTGGCGAAACGCATTGATTGAATTGTATCGGCTGAGTACGGGTGGACCGTAATAGCAAGAAGGCAATCCTTGTGGTCAGCCTCCAGCAAATCATCAATCGCTGAGCCGACGTGCCGGGGTGCAAGCTGTATGCCGGGATGCGCCATTCGTCCGACATAGGAAAAATAGTATGACAGCGCATAGCTGGCGCGGGTGGCCGTCACAAAGCACCTTTCGGAATTGGTGGTGAAGTCGACGGCGCTGCGTATCTTGTCTGGGTGCATAAGCCTGAGCGAACGTGTTACGACGTTCTGAGCGTTTTGGGCGTGTTTCGCCTGTGACTGGCTTAACGCGTCCTCCGACTGCAAACTTGTCAGCCAGTCTTGACCCAAGTCATCTTCACGGTCTGTCACGAGGGCTTGCCGGAAGGGTTCACGAAACGCGTCGAAGCCATCAAAGCCCATGCGGTGAGAGAGGCGGACCAATACGTTGGAACTGACGCCAATACGTGCAGCCGTCACGCGAATAGGATTCAGGCCAAAGTCGCCCGGGAAATCTATGATGTATTTCGCGGCAGCTTGAAGGCTGGGGGGCATCTGTTCGATGTCCCGGCGCAGTGTGTTGGTGATGCTATTGAGCGTGTCCTTCATGATGGTAAAAAAACATATGTTCTGCGATTTGCAAATTGAAAACATGCGGGGCACGGGTAGATAGGGTTGAACCTTGGAAGGCAGGACTGATGACACCCAAAAAGTTGCAGCACTCTCCGTATATTCTTGTGGCGCCGAATGGTGCGCGTCGCGGGGCAGGTGATCATCCAAATCTGCCTGTTACGACAGAGCAGATTGTAGCGACCGCGCGGTCCTGTTTTGACGCTGGTGCGCAGGGCATTCATCTGCATGTGCGTGATGAAAAAGGTCAGCACAGTCTGGACGCAGGCCGGTACATAGAAACGATTGGGGAGTTGCACCGGGTAGTTCCTGAAATGGACGTGCAGATCACGACCGAAGCCGCTGGCATGTTTGACGTTTCTGCCCAGTTGGAGTGTCTTGTAGCAGTGTGCCCCAAATGGGTGTCGATCGCGGTCAGAGAAATTGCCAGATCACCTGATCTGGTCGACAAGGTTTATGCGACCTGCGCCGAGCAGGGAACGCGCGTGCAACATATCTTGTACGACGCCAATGACGCTGCGGTGCTGGCGCACTGGCAAAAGCAGGGACTTGTCAGACCGGCTCAGTCAGACAGATTGCTGGTGCTTGGTCGCTATGTTGAAGGGCAGCAGTCCACTCCGAATGATCTGGACCTGTTTTCTGCCACACAATCGCGGTGGATGGTCTGTGCGTTTGGTCGGCACGAGCACGCGTGCTTGATAGAAGCCGTCAAACGGGGCGGGGATGTGCGCGTCGGGTTTGAGAACAGCATGACTAACCAAGATGACATGCCATGGAAGGACAATGCGTCCTCGGTGAAGGCGCTTGTCGCAGCATTGAAGGAGAATGGGTCATGAGCCACGTCTTTCCACGTCATACAAAATCCGACCTGCCGGTCGCTGTTGCGGGCGACGGGTGCTATATCGTCGATGCTGCGGGAAAGCGTTATCTTGATTGCGGGGACGCTGCAGTGTCTTGTTTAGGTCATTCGGATCAATCGGTTATTGAGGCCGTGCAGGATCAGGTGGGAAAGATCGCCTTTGCACATACGGGGTTCATGACATCCGAGCCCGCTGAGGCCCTTGCGGAGGTATTGATCGAACATGCCCCTGGCGATCTGGATCGCGTTTATTTTGTGTCCGGAGGGTCAGAAGCGACCGAAGCGGCGATCAAGCTGGCACGACAGTATTACCTTGAGATCGGTCAACCTGAACGTCGTCGCGTGATCGCCCGGCGTCAAAGCTATCACGGAAACACGTTGGGCGCGTTGTCTGCCGGGGGGAATGCGTGGCGACGGGCGCAGTTCGCTCCGATGTTGATCGAGATGACTCATATCGCGCCTTGCTATGAATACGCCGAGAAACCGGACGGCGAGAGCAGTCACGATTACGGCCAGCTTGTTGCCAACGAACTCGAAGCTGAGATTTTGCGGTTGGGGCCTGAAACGGTGATGGCGTTCATGGCGGAGCCGGTTGTCGGAGCGACGCTGGGCGCGGTCCCGGCAGTTGAGGGGTATTTCCGCCGAATCCGTGAGATTTGCGATCAATACGGCGTTCTTCTGATCCTGGATGAAGTGATGTGCGGGATGGGCCGAACCGGGCATCTGTATGCCTGCGACCACGACGGAATCTCACCCGACATCCTGTGTATCGCGAAAGGGTTGGGGGCTGGGTATCAGCCGATCGGAGCGATGCTGTGCACCAGTAAGTTGTATGACGCGATCGAGAGTGGTTCAGGTTTCTTTCAGCATGGGCACACATATGTTGGCCATCCCGTCGCAACGGCTGCGTCGCTGGCGGTGGTGCAGAAATTGATACGACGCGACTTTCCGGCGCGCGCCACCGAGATGGGGGAGGTTTTGCAAAACGCGCTGCTGGATGAGTTTGGCCAACATCCCAATGTCGGCGACATCCGGGGCCGTGGGTTATTCTGCGGGTTGGAATTGGTTGCAGACCGCGCGACGAAAACACCGATTGATCCATCGCGTGGCACAGCGGCAAAGATAAAAAAAGCCGCGTTTTCAGAAGGGCTCATCTGCTATCCCATGTCTGGAACCCGAGATGGCAGGCATGGCGATCATATCCTATTGGCGCCGCCGTTCATTATCGGAAACTCGGAAATCGGCGAATTAGTCACAAAGTTGAGTAAAGCGATATCCGCAGTCGTTTAACGTGTTTGTGAACTGACTATTCCTGTGTATCCAATAAAGTAATTCATTAGTTAATTGTGCACAGGTGATGAATGGTTCGCGATATTTGGATGAGTTTTAGGGAATTACCCCTTTGGGTTCAAGTTTGGATGGCCTTTATTCTCATTCCCGTCAACTTGGCTCCGCTTGCATTTGTCGATCAACCACAAGGTGCATTGATCGCTGCGCTGTCCGTCACAGGCATGGCGTTGAATATTCCGATCATGCGCGCAGCAAGAAGTATGACCAAGGCGATGGCACTGCCTCACTTGGTCTGCTGGATTCCAATGGTTGCAATCGTCATTATGCTGTTGATGGATGCGTCCGCATTGTCACCAGGTTACGTGCAGTTTCTGGTGTTGCTTCTTGTGGTCGACCTCATTTCCCTCGGCTTCGATCTGAACGACTCGGTTATTTGGCTGCGGGAACGGCAGGCGGAACAATAAAGCCCCCTGAAAAGGGGGCTTTGATAAGCTGACCTAAGCCAGGCTTATTTTTGCGGCAAGGGCCCGATCATCATGATCATCTGGCGGCCTTCCATCTTGGGCATATTCTCGACCTTGCCCAATTCCTTGATGTCCTCGGCCACACGTTCCAGCAGTTCACGGCCCAGATTCTGGTGCGCCATTTCACGGCCACGGAAGCGCAGGGTGACTTTGACCTTGTCGCCCTTTTCCAGAAACTTGAAGACGTTCTTCATCTTGACGTCATAGTCATGCGTGTCGGTGTTGGGCCGGAACTTGACCTCTTTCACCTCGATGACTTTTTGCTTCTTACGCGCTTCGCTTTCGCGTTTCTGCTGTTCGTACTTGAACTTGCCAAAATCCATGATCTTGCAGACCGGAGGGTTCGCATTCGGCGAAATCTCAACCAGGTCTAGGCCGGCATCGGCGGCAAGTTGCATGGCTTTAGCGGGATGAACCACCCCGACGTTTTCTCCATCAGCACCAATCAGGCGAATTTCGGGGGCACGGATCTTTTCATTGACGCGCGGGCCAGTTTCTCGTTGCGGCGGCGCGTTGTGAGGTCTGCGGGCTATGGGTTCATTCCTTTGATGATTGCAGAATTTCGAGCCCGAAATTTAGACTGCCGCGCGCCCCGTTTCAAGCGCCAACCGCGCTGAAACGATTGAAATTCACAGGATTCGCGGCAGGTTTATGCGCCGGTCATAGCCTGGACAGTGACCGGCGCGGTCTGATCAGCCAACAAAGGCTTTTTCGATCACAAATTCCTTGGGCTCGGAATTTGCGCCTTCGCGCAGGCCGAACTCTTCAAGGATTTCCTTGATATCAAGGTTGAAGGCCAGCGACCCGCACACCATCGCGCGGTCGGTATCCGGTTTGATGCCGCCTTCAATGCCAAGGTCTGTGAACACGGTGCCGTCTTTCAACAGATTGGTGATGCGGCCCATCTTGGGGCTCTCTTCCCGAGTCGTGGTCGGGTAGTAACGGATCTTGTCGGCAAAACCTTCGCCCATCAGCTCTGCCAGCATCTCATCCTGTCGGATGCTTTCGATCAGTTGGCGGCCATATTCCAGCTCGGCCACTTCGCGGCAGGTATGGGTGATGATGACCTCGTCGTAATCTTCATAGGTCTGCGGCTCGCGCAGCAGCGAGGCGAAGGGCGCAAAGCCGGTGCCGGTGGCAAAGAACCACAGGCGCTTGCCGGGCAGCAGGGCGTCATGGACCAGCGTGCCCACTGGCTTGGGGCGCAGAATGATCTGATCGCCGGGCTTGATGTGCTGCAACTTCGAGGTCAGCGGACCGTCCTGAACCTTGATCGAGTAGAACTCCAGCTCTTCATCCCAGGACGGAGACGCGATCGAATAGGCGCGCAGCAAAGGCTTGCCGTTGTCACCCAACAAGCCGATCATCACGAACTCGCCCGAGCGGAACCGCAGCGAGGCGGGGCGCGATACCTTGAAGGAAAACAGGCTATCGGTCCAGTGCTTGACGTCGGTTACGGTCTGCGCGTCCGGCAGAACAGGGGCCTTCACGGTGGTTGCTTCGGTCACGGGCTTCATCTCTGTCATCGTTTCACTGCCGGTTCGGTAAACCGACATCTCCGTTTAATCTTTGATCCAAGTCAGGAAAAGGGGGCAGTTGCCCCCACGTCCTGTCGATAAGCTGGCGATTTGATGCGGTTAACCGCGCAGGCGGGCTTGGTAGTTGTTGTCTTTCCAGTTCGCACGCGCAAGCCACTGGTCTTCGGGCTGTCGGCTTGCAAGGCTGTGATCTATTTCAACTTCGTCGAAACCACTGCGGCGGGCCATTGCGTATTGATCAGCCAAAACATGGCCCTTTGCACGCAAGCGGCCCGAGTAGCCTTTCAAGCGCAGAATGCGCGCGATCGTAAAACCACGGCCATCAGCCGAGGACGGGAAATCCACGCGCACCATCTTGGCGTTGCCCAGGCGTTCAATCAGTTGATCGGGGTCGGTGTCCGAGGCCACATCCAGCGCAACCACATCATTGGCGGCGTCTTCCAGCGTGACAAACCCATCGGTCCAGTCGTCGGGGGCAAAGCCCTCATCGGTAACGATTACGTTCATGTTGTCTCTCCGGCGCGCACCATCTTGCCATCGACAAAATGGATGCCGCATTCTTCCTTGTTCTGGTCGCGCCAACGTCCGGCGCGGGGGTCTTCACCTTCTTTCACTGGCGACGTGCAGGGCGCACAGCCGATCGAAGGGTATCCTTTGGCCACCAGCGGATGCCGGGGCAGGTTGTTCTCGTCCATATAGGCGCGCACATCCTCGGGCGCCCAATGCGCCAGCGGGTTGACCTTGATCCGGCCCGTTCCGTCCTCGACCTCAAAGAAGTCGAGCGCCGCGCGGGTGCCGGACTGGAACCGTTTGCGCCCGGTGATCCAGCCGTCATAGCCCATCAACGCCTTTTGCAGCGGAAAGGTCTTGCGCAAGTTGCAGCACGCATCCGTATCCCGCAGTCGCAAAGCCCCATAGGGGTCATCACGTTGTACATCTTCATCCTCGGCGCGGATGATCTGGACGTTTTTCAGGCCTAGACGCTCGCTCACACCCTGCTGGTATTCCAGCGTTTCGGTGAACAGCATCTGCGTGTCCACGAACAGCACCGGGGTCATCTTGTCGACCACCGCCGCCATGTGCAGCAACACAACCGACTCCGCCCCAAAGCTGGACACCAGGGCGAGGTCTTCGATTTCTTCGATGGCACCGTGCATCACGTCATGCGCGCTGTGGTGCCGGAACCGGGCGTTCAGCGCTTCGACTTTTTCGGTCAGTGCGCTGCGGTCTTTGCCCAGTTCCGTCTGGATCAGATCAAGCGGCATTCGCCTGAGCCTCGGGGTAAAGAGCCGCTTTGAACGGAGCCATGCCGACACGACGATAGGTCTGCAGGAACTCCTCTTCGGCGCTCTCACGCTGCTCCAGATAGGTATTCACGATCCGCTCAACGGCGGGAACGATCTCATCATAGGCAAAGCCCGGACCTGTGCGGTCGCCAATGGCGGCCGTCTCGGTGCCGTCGCCACCCAGAGTGATCTGGTAGTTCTCGACGCCTGCGCGATCCAGACCCAGAATGCCGATGTGACCCACGTGGTGGTGCCCACAGGCGTTGATGCAGCCCGATATCTTGATCTTCAGGTGGCCGATATCATGCTCGAGCTTCAGGTCGTCGAAACGGGTTGCGATTTCCTGAGCAACCGGGATCGAGCGCGCGGTCGCCAGCGCACAGTAATCCATGCCAGGGCAGGCGATAATGTCGCTGATCAGGCCGATATTGGCGGTGGCCAGTTCGTATTCCTTCAGCTTGGCGTGGATCGCAGGCAGGTCCGATTTGTGGACATGCGGCAGGATCACGTTCTGCTCGTGGCTGATACGCAGTTCGTCATAGGCGAACTCTTCGGCCAGATCAGCCATCACGCGCATCTGTTCGGCGGTTGCATCGCCGGGTGTCGCGCCATGCTTCTTGATCGAAATCGTGACAATCGCGTGGTCCGCATTCTTGTGCGGTGCGATGTTGGTATCCACCCACGAACGGAACACCGGATCATTGGTGTAGGCACTTTCGAACGACGCAACCGAAGCTTCGCGGAAAGCAGGAGCCGCAAAGTGACCCTTGATCTCTTCCAGCAATTCCATATCGGCACCTTTGAACTGCGGGCGAACCTGCAAGAAGCGCTCGTTGACCTTGGCGCGAATGGTGTCGATGCCGTTTTCGTGCACGGTGATCTTGATGCGCGCTTTGTACTTGTTGTCGCGGCGGCCAATCTGGTTCCAGACGGAAACGGTGGCCTCAAGATAGGCCAGCAGATCGTCAAAGGCGACGAAATCGGACAGTTCCTTGCCGATCATCGGCGTGCGGCCAAGACCGCCGCCCACGATGACGCGCGCGCCCAGAACGCCGTCACGCTCGACCAGTTGCAGGCCGATGTCGTGTGCCTTGATCACGGCGCGGTCGTTTTCGCTGCCGGTGATGGCGATCTTGAACTTACGCGGCATGAACTGGAATTCCGGGTGGTCGGTCGACCATTGGCGCAGCAGTTCGGCATAGGGGCGCGGATCGGCGATTTCATCCGCGGCGGCACCGGCGAAATGGTCGGCAGTCACGTTGCGGATGGTATTGCCCGAGGTCTGGATGGCGTGCATGCCAACTTCGGCCAGCGCGTCCAGCATATCCGGCACGTCTTTCAGTTTCGGCCAGTTATACTGGATGTTCTGACGCGTGGTGAAATGGCCGTAACCTTTGTCCCACTTCTCGGCCAGCAGCGCCAGTTGACGCATCTGCGCACTGGAGAGCGTGCCATAAGGGATCGCGACCCGCAGCATGTAGGCATGCAGTTGCAGATACAGGCCGTTCATCAGACGGAAAGGTTTGAACTCATCCTCGGTCAGCGAGCCGTCGATACGACGCTCAACCTGGGCGCGGAACTGTTTGTTGCGTTCTGCCAAAAATGCTGTGTCGAACTCGGAGTAGCGATACATGATTAGCTGTCCTTAGTTGCAGCCCCGAAACCTGGGGGGCCTTGAAGGGGAGAGAGAGGGCCTGATCTCAGGTCCGGGGCTGCGGGGAAGTTTCCTGTTTGCCATGGGCATAGTTGGATGGGCCAGTCCGACGGAAGTCTTCCCTAAAGTGGGTCGGTTCGGGGCCGTTTTTACCGGCTACGGCGTCGGCAAGATACGCGCCTACAATGACATTTGCCTGACGTTCGGCATCCAGCAGGCGCACCTGCGCGTGGGCTTCATCGGTGATCAGCTCTGCCTCGGACAGTTCACGTGACCAGCGGTCGTCTTCGGTCAGGTAGATCACGTCACCTTCCAGCAAATGGTTTGCGGTGACAACTTTGGGCGTAAAAGCGCGGGGCATCAGGCGTGCTCCTTCTGGAATTGGGTCAGGGCGTTGACCGCGTTACGCGGTTCAAGGCCATAAAACGTCAGGGTTGGGCCATCCATCTCGGCGGCATTCAGATCATTGGGCAGTTGATCCAGCGTTGTCGCCAATATGCGCTGGTCGGGCCGGGATGCGTTTTCGATCAGTGTTACCGGGGTTGCACGATCCGCGCCGTGCATGATCAGGCGACCTTGAATAAAACGAGCGGACTTTTTGCCCATGTAGATCGCTGCGACGGATCCCGTTCGGGCAAGCGCGTTCCAATCGTGATCCGCGAAACCTTTCATGTCGTGACCTGTCAGGAAACGGACAGAGGAGTTGCGCCCGCGACGGGTCAAACTCTGGCCGATCCCGGCGACAGCGGCAGAGGCCGCAGTAATGCCCGGAACGATGGTCCACGTGATCCCCGCGGCCTGAACCGCTTCGATTTCCTCATCGAGACGACCAAACACAGTCGGATCGCCGGACTTGAGGCGCACGACACGCTGGCCATTTGCCGCGTGATCGACCAGCAGGGCGTCGATGTCTTCTTGTTTCCATGAGGGGCCGAACCCGGCCTTGCCCACGTCGACCAAAACAGCGTTTCGACCGGCCAGCGCCAGAACCTCGGCGCTGATCAGACGGTCATGCAATACGACATCCGCACACTCAAAAGCGTTCAGCGCCTTGAGCGTCAGCAACTCGGGATCGCCCGGACCTGCGCCGACGAAGTCGACGTGCCCAATGCCATCTTTTGTTTGCGAATGCCGCATGTCCCGTTCCAAGGTTGGTTTGACTTGCCTTGCAATATAGGAAATATTCCCGGTATTGCGCCATATGGGTGCAGAAATAAGAACGTATGTTCCGGTGGTGACGCCATTTGGGACGTGGGTTTCAAAACGAAGGAAAAATTGGAATGTCGGTGCGGATTGACGATACGGATCGGAAAATTCTGGTAGAGCTTCAGCGCGATGCCAGCCAATCTCTGGACGAAATTGCAGCTCGAGTTGGCAGTTCGAAGACGCCGGTCTGGAATCGAATTCGCAAGCTCAAGGGCGCAGGCGTCATTGGTCAGCAAACCGTTTTGCTGGACGCCGAGGCCCTTGGATTTGAAGCGACTTTCTTTGTTCTTATCCGCACCTCCGAGCATGAGGCTGACTGGCAGAGAAAATTTCTGAAGGCCCTTCGGGATCGCCCCGAAGTTCAGGAAGCACACCGTCTGGCGGGTGATATCGACTATATCCTGAAAGTCCGGGTGAAAAACGCGCGGGCCTATGATGAATTCTACCAGACACTGATCTCTGAGGTGCGCGTTCACAATGTCACGGCGTTGCTGTCGATGGAAGAAATCAAGTCGACGACTATGTTGCCCCTGAACACCTTGATCGAGCGCTGAGACCGCTAGACCTCGACCATAAGTTGGGTCAGCCCGTGAAAGTGGTAACTGTCTGAATAATCGGGCTTTGTGCTCAGGCGCAAGTTCGGGCAGCGCTCGAACAGAACCGACAGCGCGATACGCATCTCGAGCCGTGCCAGAGGTGCTCCGACGCAGAAATGCAATCCACCTCCGAAGCTGCTGTTCGTCACAATAGGGCGGCTCGGGTCGAACATGTTGGGATTCGCCCAAACCGAGGGATCACGGTTTGCAGCGCCTAACAGCAAAGCCACCTGATCCCCTCGTCTGAAGCGGTGACCAAATAGCTCAATGTCCTCATAGGCATATCGGGTGAACATGTGCAGTGGCGGGTCAAAGCGCAGAATTTCCTCGACCGTTGCGTCGATCGCGTTCGGTGAAAGCGCGTCTTTGCCAATCCCCAGTTTCAGCAGGGTCTTTATGCCATTTCCCAAAGAATGCACCGTTGCCTCGTGCCCGGCGTTAAGCAGCAGGATGCATGTCGCCACCAATTCATCCTTGGTCAGTTTTTCGCCCTGTTCTTCGGCCTCGATCAGGCGAGTGATCAGGTCGTCGCGCGGATCATTGCGGCGCATGTCGATATACGAGGACAGGAACGCCGTGAATTCCCGCGAAGCGGTCGCCGCGCTGTCTTCGGTTTCGCGCGTCTTGCTGGCTTGATACATCGCAACCATATCATGCGACCACCGCAGCAGATCGGGTGACTTTTCTTCGGGAACCCCCAGAAGCCTACAAATTGTAACGACAGGCACCTGAGTGCAGAAGCCACCCAGTAGGTCAAACGGCGTAGCGGGAAACTGGTCAATCAGGGAATGACTCAGATCGTGGATCGACTCCTCAAGGCTCGCGATGGCGCGGGACGTAAAGGCGCGCATCACAAGGGCGCGCAGACGAGTATGACGCGGCGGTTCTGCTTCCAGCAAAGAGTGCGCTTCGACGGCGAGCCACGGCGCAAGGTGGCTTGGGCGGGGTTCTTGCATTTCAGCCGGGACTTCGCGACCAAATCGGCGGTCTTTCAACAGCGTCTGTACCGCCTTGTGTGAAACGGCGGCGGGCATTTTGTATTCAGACCAATAGAACAAGTCCCCGTGTGCTCGGGCCGCGTCATAAAAAGGATAGGGGTTTTGAACGAAATCCGGGTCGACCGGTGATTGCGATAAGGTCTTCATGACGGGCACACTTGCCATGTGGCCCGGTGAATGCAAGACCCTATGACATGCAAAGGGTTTGGGTCGTACTGGGATTTTTGTTTGCTGTCACGTTGTTGGCGGCCGGAGTGTGGTCCTATGGCTACCGGCAGGCGCTGCTTCAACTCAGCGACAAGGCAGAGGCCGATCTGGAACTGGCGGCGGACCGACTGAGTACGCAGATGCAGGTGTATCAGGAACTGGCTGTGCTGATGGCCACGCATCCTGCCTTCGACACGCTCGAGACTGAAGCACAGCAGCGCGAAGCGCGATCAGTGCTGTTGGACGTAGCCGACAAGACGGCTGCGGTCGATATGATTTATCTGGATCGCGATGGTCGGGTTCTGGTCTCGGCGCAGCCTGTGACACAAACCAATATGGCCGATCACCCCGCCTTTGAGCGCGCGTTGCAGGGGGCCATGGGCAGTGCGCATGGCGTGTTGGCGGCGACCGGAGATCGAATTTATTCCTATGCCGCACCCGCTTTTGGATCGGCAGGGAAGGTGGAGGGGGCGTTGATGGTCATCGCCGATGTGCAGGATGTCGAACAGACCTGGCGCGGCAGTACCGAGGCGGTTTTCTTTGTCGATGCCGACGGGGTTGTGTTCATCTCCAACCGCTCGGACCTGTTGTTCTGGCATCGCGGCGACGGCCAGCTTGGGCTGTCTCCTCCAACCGGTGAGGCGGTGGCGTTCGCCTCGGTTCAGGTGGGGCCGCATGAGTTATGGGAGGTGGATTGGGGACGGTATTTGCCGCAACGGGCCCTGCATTTGACATTGGACCTGCCGGTGATCGACATGACAGCCGAGGTACTGGTCGATGTCGCTCCGGCCCGGCGATTGGCCGGGTTGCAGGCCGCTACGGTTGCCGCGATCTGTCTTGCCTTTGGTGCTTTGCTGTTTCTGGCCACAGAGCGAAGGCGCACCCTGGCGCAAGCCAACACAGTTCTGGAAAGCCGGGTCGCGCAGAGAACCCATGCGCTCACGGCTGCGAACACGGCACTGCGCCGAGAAGTGCGCGAGAGGCAGGAGGCTGAGACAGCCCTGAAGCATGCGCAAGAGGACCTTATTCAGGCCGGCAAGCTGAACGCTTTGGGTCAGATGTCAGCCGGTATCAGTCACGAGTTGAACCAGCCTTTGATGGCCATCCAGCAGTTTGCCGACAACGGAACCGCGTTTTTGACAAAAGGGCGCGAAGAACGGGCGGCAGAAAACCTGACGCGTATTTCCGAGATGGCCGGGCGCATGGCGCGGATCATCAAGAATCTGCGCGCCTTTGCGCGGAATGAAAGCGAACCGATGGGCAAGGTCAATTTGGTTCAGGTGATTGATACCGCTGTGGAATTGACCCAAGCCCGGCTGCGGTCGGAACGGGTTGAGATGGATTGGGCATCACCTGCGGAGCCGGTATTTGCTTGGGGGGGTGAGGTTCGGCTGGTTCAGGTCTTTGTAAACCTGATCAATAACGCCGCTGACGCCATGAGCCATCAGGACGAAAGACTAATTCGAATCCGTATTCGCATGGGGTCGGGGTCCAAACTGTCTGTTACTGTGCGGGATATCGGTCCGGGCATAGAAAACTCGGAAAAACTGTTCGAGCCGTTTTATACGACAAAGACGGTTGGATCTTCCGAAGGGATGGGGCTGGGGCTTTCGATTTCCTACGGTCTGGTTCAAAGTTTCGGAGGAAATATTCGCGGCTCCAACACCGAAAAGGGCGCCGTGTTCACCGTTGAACTTGAACATTTCAGGGAACAAGACGTGACATGACCCGAAAGGTTTTATTGGTCGACGACGATTCCGCCGTGCGCGAGGCATTGGCTCAAACGCTTGAATTGGCGGACTATGCGCCTGTGACTGCAGGGTCTTTTGTCGCGGCCAAGGATCACATTCGGTCGGATTTTCAGGGGGTTATTGTATCGGATATCCGTATGCCCGGCCGGGATGGATTTCATCTGCTGAGCTATGCACATGAGGTCGACCCCGAGTTGCCTGTCATTCTGTTGACCGGAGAAGGCGACATACCGATGGCGGTTCAGGCGATGGGGAAGGGGGCTTATGATTTTCTGGAAAAGCCCTGTGCCGCTGCCGAGTTGTTGGAGGTTCTCGGGCGGGCGATGGACGCGCGCTCGCAGGTATTGGAGCAGCGCGCACTCAAGAGAGAGCTTGAGCGCGGTGATCCGGCAGCCCGATTGCTGTTCGGGCATTCTTCTACGGCCGAAGAATTGCGAAACCGCATTCGCACTGTTGCGCCGACCAAGGCCGAGGTCCTTGTGACCGGGCCTGCCGGAAGCGGTATCGCCAAGGTCGCCGAGGTCATTCATATGATGTCGCCTCAGGCGCAGGGGGCATTCGTCAAACGGCCAGCGTCCGGGCTTACGCAGAGTGATTTGGTGCGGGCATGTGAAGATGCTGCGGGCGGGTCCCTTTTTCTGGACGAGATCGGGACCATGCCCGAGGCAACGCAATATGCAGCACTTGAGATGCTGGAGCAGGGCGTCGAAGCAAGAATTCTGGCGGGAACGACGGCTGATCTGGCGAACTTGTCATCCAAAGGGCAGTTTAATGCCGATCTTTTCTATCGGCTGGACGTAATGCGGGTCCGCATTCCATCTTTGGCAGAACGTCGGGAAGATATTCCGGTGATCTTCAGACATTACGTGGGGCAGGCAGCCGAGCAGACGGGGATAGCGGCCCCAGAAGTGAGCCCAGAGCATTTGGCCTCGCTCATGGCCAGTGACTGGCCGGGCAACTCGCGGTCTTTGATGTCGGCGGCGATGCGGTTCGTTCTGGGTATGCCCGAAGAAGTATCCCGCGCCACAGATTTGGGACTGAACGAGCAAATGGCCCAAGTGGAAAGATCGCTGCTGATCGCAGCGCTGGGGCGCTATAACGGCAAAGCGGCAGACGCGGCAAAAGCGCTGAAGCTTCCGAGGAAGACGTTCTATGACAAGCTGGCGCGGTATCAGATTCGCCCCGAGGACTACCGCAGGTAGCCGATGCTCCCGCCTCCTTTCTCTGCATTGTCATGCAGTTAAAGGCGTTGGGGGTGGCAGTTCGCCAAGGCGAACTGCGGTTGTGGCCCGGTGATTCTGAAAAGGCGATTCGTCAGCCGTGCGGAATCCCGCACAATGAGGCGCAAACCTGTGCGAAATTCCGCACGGATGCCGAGGGTCTTCTGCTGGTTTGGGCAGATGTTCAGTGTAAGCTTATGAAAGGAAATAATAAAAAATCTCGGAGGAGGTTTTTGAACAAAAAGTTGAGACGTGAGTGACGATTCGGTTCACTCCCCGGCATGCGACGCAGCCTATGCGTCCTTTGAATGCATCTAAGAAGTCTGGGAGGAAGAGACTGATGAAATTCCTGACAACGGCTGCAACCGCTGTTGCGCTGACTGTGACTGCAACTGCTGGTATGGCGGCCTGCGATGACGGCGAAATCGTAGTGAAGTTCGCTCATGTGACAAACACGGACAAACACCCCAAGGGCATCGCGGCCTCGCTGCTGGAACAGCGCGTCAATGACGAGATGAACGGCGTGATGTGCATGGAGGTGTTCCCGAACTCGACCCTCTATAATGACGACAAGGTGTTGGAAGCGATGCTGCAAGGCGACGTGCAACTGGCCGCGCCTTCGTTGTCGAAATTCGAGAAATTCACCAAGCAGTTCCGCCTGTTCGATTTGCCGTTCATGTTCAAGAACATCGACGCTGTGGATGCGTTCCAGGCATCGGCTGATGGTCAGGCCATGAAGGACAGCATGCAGCGCCGTGGCCTGCAAGGGCTGGCATTCTGGCACAATGGAATGAAGCAGATGTCGGCCAACAAGCCGCTGGAAAGCCCGTCCGACGCGGATGGTCTGAAGTTCCGCGTTCAGTCCTCGGACGTGTTGGTGGCGCAGATGGAAGCGATCGGAGGAAGCCCGCAGAAAATGGCGTTCTCGGAAGTGTACGGCGCGCTGCAGCAGGGCGTTGTGGACGGGCAGGAGAACACCTGGTCCAACATCTACGGCAAGAAGTTCTTTGAGGTGCAGGACGGCATCACCGAGACCAACCATGGCATCATCGACTATCTGGTCGTGACCTCGGTGGACTGGCTGGACAGCCTCGACCCCGAAGTGCGTGATCAATTCCTGACCATTCTGGACGAAGTGACCGCGACTCGGAACAAAGAAGCCTTTGCTGTGAACGAAGCGGCCAAAGCCTCGATCACCGACGCAGGCGGTATCATTCGTGAACTGAACCCCGAGCAACGTCAGGCTTGGGTGGACGCGATGAAACCCGTCTGGGACAAGTTCGCCGATGACGTAGGTCAGGATAAGATCGACGCAGCACAGGCGATCAACGCCGGGTTCTGATCCCGGTTGAGGCAACGCGTCTGGGGACTGGGGAGTTATCGACGCGTCGCCGGGGCGGGCCATAATGTGCCCGCCCCAATATTTCTCATCACAAAAAATGTGGGGACAGAAAGATGTCTGGTGCGAATCCCGGCCAAGGCGGGCTGATCGACCATATCGAGGAAACCCTGATCGCGGTGTTGCTTGGCCTGATGACGGCCGTGACATTTGCCAATGTGATCGCCCGGTTTGCCTTTAATTCCAATATTCTGTGGGCGCTTGAGTTGACAGTGTTCATGTTCGGCTGGCTGGTTCTGCTGGGCGCATCTTATGCGGTCAAAAAGCACGCACATCTGGGCGTGGACGCGATCCTGAACATGCTGGCCCCTGCGCCGCGCCGCATTCTGGCGTTGATCTCGGTGGCGTGTTGTCTGGTGTTCTCGCTGCTACTGCTGAAAGGATCCTATGATTACTGGGCCGTGTTTGCGGATCTGCCGCCGACCTCGGGTCGCTGGTTCCCGACCGGGTTCGACACCGGTGCGCGCAGCCAGAGTTTTTACGAGGTCGACGATATCCCAATGGTCGCACCGCTGCGGTTTCTGGAAGACATGATCAACTATGGCGAAGGCTACGAGAAGCTGCCCAAGGTGATCCCATATCTGGTGTTGCCGGTGTCGATGCTGCTGCTGGTGATCCGGTTTTCGCAGGTCGCAGTACAAATCTGGCGCGGTGAAACCGACCGCCTTGTCGCCAGTCACGAAGTCGAGGACGAGATCGAAGAAGTCCGCGCACAACAAGGGGTGCATGACTGATGGACGTCGTTCTTCTTTTCTCAATGGTCATTGGCCTGCTGCTGATCGGGGTTCCGATTGCGGTGGCGCTTGGCCTCAGCTCGACACTATTCCTGCTGATCTATTCCGACAGTTCGCTGGCCTCGGTCGCGGGCACGCTGTTTGAGGCGTTCGAGGGCCATTTCACTCTGCTGGCTATCCCGTTCTTCATTCTGGCCTCGTCCTTCATGACGACGGGTGGTGTGGCGCGGCGGATCATCCGGTTCTCGATTGCCTGTGTGGGGCATTTGCCGGGTGGTCTGGCGATTGCGGGCGTGTTTGCCTGTATGCTGTTTGCCGCGCTTTCGGGCTCATCTCCGGCGACCGTGGTGGCCATCGGTTCCATCGTGATCGCAGGAATGCGTCAGGTGGGCTATTCCAAGGAATTCGCCGCCGGTGTGATCTGTAACGCCGGTACGCTGGGCATCCTGATCCCGCCGTCGATTGTGATGGTGGTTTACGCCGCCGCCGTCGAGGTCTCGGTCGGGCGCATGTTCCTTGCCGGGGTCATTCCGGGCCTGATGGCTGGACTGATGCTGATGATCACCATCTATGTCATGGCCAAGGTCAAGAACCTGCCCAAGGGTGACTGGAAGGGATGGGGCGAAATCTTTGCCTCGGCGCGCGAGGCCGGATGGGGCCTTTTCCTGATCGTCATCATTCTGGGTGGTATCTATGGCGGTATCTTTACACCGACCGAGGCTGCGGCCGTGGCCGCCGTCTATGCCTTCCTGATCGCCAGCTTTGTCTACAAGGACATGGGGCCACTCAGCACCGAAGAAGGGCAACCCAATCTGCCGCTGATCAAAAAGCCCTATGCGCTGGTGACGGCCTTTTTCCACCCCGATACCAAGCACACGCTGTTCGAGGCTGGCAAACTGACCGTCACGCTGCTGTTCGTGATCGCCAACGCGCTGATCCTGAAACATGTGCTGACCGACGAGCAGGTGCCGCAACACATCGCCAGTGCCATGCTGTCGGCGGGTCTGGGACCTGTGACCTTCTTGATCGTGGTGAACGTGATCCTGCTGATCGGCGGTCAGTTCATGGAGCCTTCGGGCCTGCTGGTCATCGTGGCACCTCTGGTGTTCCCGATTGCGATTGAACTGGGCATCGACCCGATCCATCTGGGCATCATCATGGTGGTCAACATGGAGATTGGGATGATTACACCTCCGGTCGGGCTGAACCTGTTCGTGACCTCGGGCGTGGCCGGAATGCCGATGATGGGCGTGGTTCGCGCAGCCCTGCCGTTCCTGGCGGTCCTGTTCGTCTTCCTGATCATGGTGACGTATATCCCGTGGATATCGACCTTCCTGCCCAACACCTTCATGGGACCGGAAATCATAACGAACTAACCAAACACGATGCGAAAGCCGGGCCCCAGTGGTCCGGCTTTTTTCTTTTCTGCCTCTTGAGGAATTATGCGCAATGCCCATCTGAGTGGCAGAGGACGACCTCACCATCATGGTAGGCCATTCGGGACGACCCGAATAGATATGAGGTGCCTCGATGCCTTGGATACTGCTGTTATTTGCCGGATTGTTGGAAATCGTCTGGGCGGTTGCGATGAAGCAATCGGCAGGTTTTACGCGGCTTTGGCCAACGGCCCTGATGGGCGTGTCGATGGTCGGATCGTTTGGTCTGTTGGCACTGGCGATGCGCGATTTACCTTTGGGCACGGCCTATACTGTCTGGACCGGGATCGGGGCAGTCGGTGCTTTTATGGTCGGCGTCATGTTTCTGGGCGAGGCTTTAACAGCCCCGCGCCTGATAGCAGCGGCCCTGATCGTGGCCGGTCTGGTGACAATGAAACTGGCCTGACGCTCAGGCGTTTTGCAGCGCGTCAATAATGCCCGAGAAATCCTGCGCCTTGAGGCTGGCCCCACCGACCAACGCCCCGTCCACGTTGGACACGGCAAAAATCTCGGCGGCATTGCCGGGCTTGACCGATCCGCCATACAGCAACCGGACCGAGCGGCCAACGCCCTCGCCAAATCGCCGTTCCAGACGGGCGCGGATAAAGTCGTGAACCTCGCCAATTTCATCCAAGGTCGGCACCTTGCCGGTGCCGATGGCCCAGATCGGTTCATAGGCCACAATCAGGTTCTCACCGGTGGATTGATCGGGAATAGACCCTGACATCTGCCCGCCGATAATATCCAGCGTATTGGCCGCCTCACGCTGTTCGAGGCTTTCTCCAACGCAGATGATTGCCTTCAGACCAGCGTCCATGGCGGCACGGGCCTTGGCGCGGACGTCTTCGTTTTGCTCGTCATGATCTTCGCGGCGTTCGGAATGGCCAAGGATCACCGCAGTGGCCCCGGCATCCACCAACATCTCGGCGCTGGTATCGCCTGTATGCGCACCAGATCCGTTGGCGTGGCAATCCTGTCCACCAACTTGGATATCGGCGGACTTCAACGTTTCGGCGGCCCTATGAAGCAAAGTGGCAGGTGGGCAGATCAGAACCTCAACCGACGGGGTGGGGTACGCACTTGCAAGTGAGGTCAATTCCCCCAATGCAGATGACGTTCCGTTCATTTTCCAATTGCCTGCCGCCAGCTTGCGCCGCATCTCGCATACTCCCACATGATCTGTTGTTTGACCTTCGGATAACACCCGGGACAGGGCGTGACAATTCTGGTTGCAGAGCAGCGGGGAAATCGACAGAAATCCCGCTAAAGAATGAGGCAGGTATGATCGACACTTTGGATCTGGCAAAACTGGATGCTCGCGACACGACCGAGTTGGAACGGCTGCTGCGAGCGGTGCGGGATGTCGGTTTTTTGTGCGTGTCCAACACGGGTTTGGACAAAGAGCGTATCGAGATGGTTTTGTCCGAATACCGCGCGTTCTTTCATTTGCCGGAAGCCGAGAAACGGCGTGTCGACATGGCCCGGACCGGCGCAAACCGGGGCTGGGGTGCCCCCATGTCCGAGCAGGTTGACCCCAATGCAAACCCCGATTTCAAAGAGGTGTTTGATTGCGGCTATGAACTGGCGGCTGATGATCCCTATGCGAGCCGGGGGCTGAGTGTCTACGCTCCGAATCTGTGGCCCCAATCGCCATCAGGGTTTCGGGGCACGATCCAAGCTTATTATGATGACGCCTGTGCTGTCGCGATGCGTATTTTGCGCGCTGTCGCGGCGGCTTTGGGCCGGGACGCGCACAGCTTTGATGCCGCATTCGGTACGCCGATGGCCTTACTGCGCGGCAATTTTTACCCTGAACGCCCCGCATGGGCAGGCGCGCAGGATTTCGGTATCGGCGCACACACGGACTATGGTTGTCTGACCCTAGTGGCCACGGATGGTACGCCGGGGCTTGAGGCGCAACTGCCGGATGGCAATTGGGCTGAGGTGCGCGCTGAACCTGGCACGTTCATTATCAACTTCGGGGAAATGTTGGAGTTCTGGACAGAAGGGCAGGTGAAGGCGACGATGCACAGGGTTGTTGGAGGCGCGGAAGAACGGCTTTCGATCCCGTTGTTTTTCAACCCGTCCTACGACACGAATGTCGCGCCCCCGGACTCAGACCAGGTGATATCCGCCGGTGAACACCTCACCCGACGGTTCAACGAGACCTACATCCACCTAAAGACGGCGTCTTAACGCTGTGGGGTCAGAGTTTCATCGAACTTGATGGATTCACCGCATCCGCAGGCGTCGACCACATTGGGGTTGCGGAACTTGAAACCGGATTCCAGCAACGACACTTCATAGTCGATCTCGGTTCCGAACAGGAACATCTGCGCCATCGGTGCGATCATGACCCGCGCGCCGTCCTGTTCGACCACCTCATCGTGGGTGTCGGCCTCGTCAACATAGTCCATGGTGTATTCCATGCCGGCGCAACCGCCTTTCTTGACGCCAATACGCAAACCGGCATGTCCGCCTGTTTCCATCAGGCGGGCAATCTGCGCAGCAGCTTCAGGCGTCATCGTCACGGCGTTTTTGCCGGGAATACCGAACATGTCGATCTCCGTTCTCACAGGTTGCTACCAATTTAATGCTGACTGGGCGCAGTCTCAAGACATAGCAGCCCTGCTTACCTAACTTTTCGAGTCAAGTTTGGAAATGGACCTGTAAACATTTGCTTTTGGCAACGTGATGGTTTTAGCCTGAGCCGTGTTTGAGCAGGTAATTCAGGGGACTCGGTCTAATGAGCAGTCGATTCATGAAAATGCAGCGCGGCGTGCTGGTCTTGTCAGCAACCGCCGTGGTTCTAGCCGTTTCGAGCATGTCCGTTGCAGACGAAGCAGCCCGCCACCCGGTAAATTGCGCAACCGCCGAAGGCGATCTTCGCGCCATTGCTGCGGAAAAGAAGCATGCGCAGGACCAGCAGGTTGAAAGCGCGATTGCGATTACGCCTGCAGGCGCTTTGTTGGGTCTGGTGACCGGAACCGAAAAGAAAAGACTGACAATGTTATCAGGGGATTACGTCAAACAGTTGGACCAACGCGCCGACGAGATAAAGACCACCTGCAACATTCAGTAACCGGTGAAAGGCCCGGCCACAGGCCCTCGACTAATTTTGGATTTCTAAGCGCCGGGTTTACATGAAACCCAGTTCAAGCCGGGCTTCATCGGACATCATTTCCATGCCCCAGGGGGGCTCCCACGTCAGTTCGACGTCGACCTCTTTGACGCCAGCGACGGGTTCGATGGCCTCGACGATCCAGCCGGGCATATCACCGGCAACAGGGCAACCCGGAGCCGTCAGCGTCATGATGACCTTGACCGCGTTGTCGCTGGTGATGTCGATCGTATAGATCAGGCCCAGATCGTAGATATTTACAGGAATTTCAGGGTCATAGACCGTCCGGCAAGCCTCAACCACTGCGTCGTACAGGGGGTGCTCGATGGTCGAAGGCGCGATCAGCGGGGTGCCTTCAAACTGTTCACTCGGATGAGTCATATGTGCCTCGGGTTTGTTTCCTGAGAATTTATATAGGGAAAGCCAATGGCAGCGTCCAGAGGCGGTGTGGCGCCCCGAAGGGCGCCAGCGTTATTTTTCGTTGATGTCGTGATTGAAGGTTTTCACCTGTCCGTGCGGCAGGGAGAACATGCGCCGCAATACGAGCCAGGAAACCAGAGACAACACGGCAAAGATCAACAGCAAAATGGACAGCGAAGGCGCGATGCCCGGAATTGCCAGCAAGATACCTGTTATTGCGGCACCGATCGCGAAGCCAAGAAAGATGAACCCGGGCAAGACGATCTCAAGGATGCCGAGGGCCAAAGCCCCGGCAAGCCAGATCCACCATGTCAGCCAAAACGGGTCGGCCATTACTTAGCTCCTTTCAGCATCTTGAACGCATCGCCAAATGCTTCAAGCGCGTTGGCAGGCACAACGATCGTTTGCGAACCGGTTCCATTGCCCAGCGCATTCAGGGCTTCAACCTGTTTCAACGCGACCTGGTACTGGGCAGCTTCGATGCCGTTGTCCTGAATGGCCTTGGCAACGACGCCGGTGGCGTAAGCTTCGGCCTCGGCCTGAATACGGCGTGCTTTAGCAGTCTGTTCGGCTGCGTACAGTTCCGCGTCCGCCTGAAGCTCGACCGAGCGTTTCTGACCTTCGGCCTCGGTAACCTGCGCACGGCGCGCACGTTCTGCGTTCAACTGCTGCAACATCGCGTCGCGGGTTGCCTGATCCAGGTTCACGTCCAGAATCTCGGCCCGGGTCACTTCGATCCCCCAATCATCCACGGCGGTTTCAACACTTTCCTGAATGCGGGTGATCAACTGGGCACGGTTCGACTGTACCTCATCCAGATCCATTTTACCGATCTCGGCCCGGACGATCCCGGCCACGGTCGTGGCGATCGCACCGTCTACGTCGCGGATACGATAAACCGTCTTTTCCGGTTCCAGAATGCGGTAGAACACCGAGGTGTCGATCTGCACCAGCACGTTGTCCTTGGTAATGGCGTCTTGTGTCGCATTAGGAAGCTGGCGTTCAAGAATAGATATCTTGTGGCGCGCAACGTCGAGAAAAGGAACAATAAAATTGATCCCGGGGCCTAGGACCGAATGCAGGCGACCGAACCGTTCAACCACGTATTTTTCGGATTGAGGCACGATTTTGATGCCTTTGAGAATAACGACGACAATCAGAACCGCCGCAAGCAAGTAGATTATGTTTGAAGTAAGCAATCCAATAATTTGGTCTTCTGTCATATCTGTCCTCTATTATTGTGTACGATGGTATACATTTGGGGATTGAATCGCACAATTTCAACTCTGGTATGAAGGGAATGCGTATTATTGCATATCTTTGACCATCATGGCGTACGCTGGAAATTTTGGAATGTGACCGCTTTGCATCCAGAAAAGGTGGGCGGTGATTGAGGCAAGTGTCGGAAGGTAGCCCGGCATTTGGCGCGTATCCTTTGGATTTTGGGCGATCTAAGGAATTCGGACTTTGCTCATCAAGATCCCGACGGGTTGCAAAGCAGCCTCAGATCGGGCAAATGCTGCCCGGTTCAGCGACCCAAAGAGCAATCCAATGACCGAGCGGTTTTCATTCGAGCTAAAAGCCACCGACGGCAAGGCCAGAACCGGCGTCATAAACACGCCGCGTGGCGACGTGCGCACGCCCGCTTTTATGCCTGTTGGCACTGCGGCCACCGTTAAGGCCATGATGCCGGAAAGCGTGCGTGCGACCGGTGCGGATATATTGCTGGGCAACACATATCACCTCATGCTGCGCCCAACTGCCGAGCGTATTGATCGGTTGGGCGGCCTGCACAAATTCATGAATTGGGAACGTCCCATTCTGACGGATTCGGGCGGGTTTCAGGTCATGTCGCTGGCCGGGCTGCGCAAGCTGACCGAAAAGGGTGTGACCTTCAAATCTCATATCGACGGGTCCAAGCACGAACTGACGCCTGAACGGTCGATGGAAGTTCAACGGTTGCTTGGGTCTGACATCGTCATGTGTTTCGATGAATGTCCGGCGCTACCTGCGGATCGTGATCGGATCGCCGAGTCGATGCGCCTGTCGATGCGTTGGGCGGAACGGTCGCGCGAGGCTTTTGGCGACCGTCCCGGTCATGCATTGTTCGGTATTCAGCAGGGTGGGCTGGAACAGGATTTTCGCGAGGAATCAGCGGACGCGTTGAAGGAAATCGGGTTCGAAGGCTATGCCGTTGGGGGTCTGGCCGTTGGCGAGGGCCAAGAGGCCATGTTCGACGTGCTGGATTTTGCCCCTGACATGCTGCCCGTTGATAAGCCTCGATATCTGATGGGTGTCGGAAAACCCGACGATATCGTTGGGGCCGTTGCGCGTGGAATTGATATGATGGACTGCGTTCTTCCGTCTCGGTCCGGGCGCACGGGGCAGGTGTTCACGCGCTATGGTGTTGTAAACATTAAGAATGCGCGTCACGCGGACGATCCACGCCCGTTGGATGAGAAATGCGCGTGCCCGGCCTGCTCAAACTATTCCCGCGCCTATCTGCACCACGTTTTCCGGTCGAATGAGATGATTTCGGGAATGCTTTTGACTTGGCACAACCTGCATTATTTTCAGGAAATCATGCAGGGCATGCGTGACGCAATCGCAGTCGGAACATTTCAGACATGGCAGTCCGAATTCCACGCGAAGCGCGCGCAGGGGGATATCGAGCCGATTTAATGACGCGGAGCCACCTTCATGTGGTAAATTCCGTGGATATATCGGCACGACGCCTTGCAGTCCGAAAAACCTCGGGTCATTCTGATTGAGACAAATGACGGTAAGGTTGAAAATGGGCGGTGAAGCCCCACCTTAATCGTCCAAACAGGAGACGGTCGGGCGTTGCCTCGATGAGGGACCGGTGCCGTCTTGCCAATGATAAGGATTGAGCATGCAAGAGCCTCTGAATTCCTCGTACCCCGTACTTCCGCTGCGCGACATCGTTGTGTTCCCACACATGATCGTGCCGCTGTTTGTGGGTCGGGAAAAATCCGTCCGCGCACTGGAAGAAGTGATGCAGGACGACAAGCAGATTCTGCTGTCCAGCCAGATTGACCCCAGCGACGATGATCCTTCGGAAGATGGTATCTATCGCTCAGGCGTTTTGGCGAATGTTCTGCAGCTGCTGAAACTGCCTGACGGTACTGTAAAAGTGCTGGTTGAAGGGCAGGCGCGTGTTCAGATCAACGAATTCCTGACAAATGATGAATTCTTTGAAGCGCGCGCGGAATACCTGACTGAAATTCCCGGTGACGTGACCACTACCGAAGCGTTGCTTCGTACCGTTGCCGATGAATTTGAGCGTTACGCCAAAGTGCGCAAGAATATTCCCGAAGAAGCCCTGACTGCGGTTGGCGAGACGGCTGAGCCGGCGAAACTGGCTGACCTTGTGTCGGGTCATCTGGGCATCGAGGTTGAACAGAAGCAGGAGCTTTTGGAGACCCTCAGCGTCAGTGAGCGGCTTGAGAAAGTCTATGGCCTGATGCAAGGCGAGATGTCGGTTCTGCAGGTCGAGAAAAAGATCAAGACCCGCGTGAAATCTCAGATGGAGAAGACCCAGCGCGAGTACTACCTGAATGAGCAGATGAAGGCCATTCAGAAGGAACTGGGCGATGGTGAGGACGGCAGTAACGAAGTTGCTGAACTGGAAGCCAAAATCGCTGAGACCAAGCTGTCGAAGGAAGCGCGCGAAAAGGCCGAGGGTGAGCTGAAGAAGCTCAAGAACATGTCGCCCATGTCGGCTGAGGCCACAGTTGTGCGCAACTATCTGGACTGGATCTTGTCTCTGCCGTGGGGCACCAAATCCCGTGTCAAAAAGGACTTGGGCCGCGCGCAGGATATTCTGGATGCCGATCACTATGGCCTTGAGAAGGTCAAAGAGCGGATCGTTGAGTATCTGGCGGTTCAGCAGCGGTCGAAAAAGCTGAAAGGCCCGATCCTATGTCTTGTTGGCCCTCCGGGTGTGGGTAAAACCTCGCTTGGGAAATCGGTTGCCAAGGCCACGGGGCGCGAGTTCATTCGTATCTCGCTGGGCGGCGTGCGCGACGAATCTGAAATCCGGGGTCACCGCCGGACTTATATCGGCTCTATGCCCGGTAAGATCATTCAGGCGCTGAAAAAGGCCAAGACGACGAACCCGCTCATCCTGCTCGATGAGATCGACAAGATGGGGCAGGATTTCCGTGGTGACCCGGCCTCAGCCATGCTGGAAGTGTTGGACCCGGAACAGAACAGCACGTTCATGGATCACTACCTTGAAGTCGAATATGACCTGTCCAACGTGATGTTCCTGACCACGTCGAACAGCTATAACATGCCCGGACCTTTGCTGGACCGGATGGAGATCATCCCGCTGGCTGGCTACACCGAGGAAGAGAAATCCGAGATTGCCAAGCAGCACCTGATCGACAAGCAGGTCAAGAACCATGGTCTGAAGGCCAAGGAATTTGAACTGACCGATGAGGCGTTGCAGTCGATCATCCGCACCTATACCCGCGAGGCGGGCGTGCGGAACCTTGAGCGTGAGATCGCCAAGGTCGCGCGGAAATCTCTGACCAAGATCATCAAGAAAGAGGCCGACTCCGTCACGGTGACTCCTGACAATCTGGATGAGTTCCTTGGCGTGCCCAAGTTCCGTTATGGACTGGCCGAGCAGGACGATCAGGTTGGTGTTGTGACCGGTCTGGCCTGGACGTCGGTTGGTGGCGATCTGCTGCATATCGAGGCGCTGAAACTGCCGGGTAAGGGTCGGATGAAGACCACCGGTAAGCTGGGCGATGTGATGAAAGAATCCATCGACGCGGCCTCGTCCTATGTACGGTCAATCTCGCCTCAGATCGGGGTGAAGCCGCCAAAGTTCGACACACTCGACATCCACGTGCACGTGCCGGACGGTGCGACGCCCAAGGATGGCCCGTCGGCGGGCTTGGCAATGGTGACGTCGATCGTATCTGTGCTAACCGGTATTCCGGTGCGCAAAGATATTGCCATGACGGGCGAAGTGTCGCTGCGCGGTAACGCAATGCCGATCGGCGGTTTGAAGGAAAAACTGCTGGCGGCCCTGCGTGGTGGCATCAAAACGGTCTTGATTCCGGAAGAGAATGAGAAAGACTTGGCGGATATTCCGGACAATGTGAAAGAGGGGCTGGAAATCATTCCCGTAACCCACGTGTCCGAAGTTCTGAAACAAGCGCTGGTACGCGAGCCTGAGCCGATCGAGTGGGATGAGGCCGCAGAAGAAGCAGCGGCAGCCGCGGCCAAGTCGACGGACAATTCCGGGGCATCTGCAACGACGCACTAAGCTTTGATCTAAATGGATTGGGCGGGGTTTCGACCTCGCCCTTATTCTTTTCTCTGGACACCGCGGCCAAAGGCCAATTCACGTTCCTAAAAAAGGGGAGGTGGTGGGTGATAAGAGATTTGAACTCCTGACATCTTCGATGTGAACGAAGCGCTCTACCACTGAGCTAATCACCCGTAGGGCGGCGTCTTACAGCGAGTCTTTGATGTCCGCAAGAGGGACCAAATGAGTTTTGGTGCGTTGTCAGACGCCTTATTGGAAAAAGCCCCGAAGCTGAACTCCGGGGCTTTGGTGCTTAAAGTCCTGGCAGACCGGGCAGCTTGTCGAAAACCCCGCGGCGGCCGAAAGTGGTTCCACGTTCGTTGCCGAAGTTCATCCGGACCCCGACACCGATATAGGCTTCATTCGTGTTGCCCGAAACAACAGGTGAGGAGATATGGGCAACTCCGAGAATCCCGTAGACCTCGGCGTTGTCGCTGGCCGCGTAATTCGCGCCAAGTGCGAACAGATCGTAGTCCAGCACGCCGACAACGTCATTCACCAGATCATAGCTGGCGGTGAATTCCCATTTGTCGTTCAGGTCAGCGGTGACCGAAACGCCGAACATATTACCGTCGATATCCGAAAAATCGCTCAACTGTTGACGAGCGATATAGCCTTCAACCTCGGCCGGACCTGCGTCGAAACCAGTTTCCAGACCGTAGAATTCGACATCCAGAGAATCGATGCTTTCCTGTCCATAAAACGCGCCGAATGAGGCGTTCTTGCTGGAGTGCCAGTTTGCGTGCAGCGTCCAGTTCGTCGCGTTTTCGCCCAGATCCTGAAAGCGGTAGCCACCCAGATCCAACTGCGCGCTGAACGCACGGTTAAATGCCAGTTCACCGGATCCGTTCAGGTTGAATACATCACCCAGATCGCTGTCTGTGAAAGTTCGATAACCCAAATCCAGATAACCGCCGGTCACTTCGACTGCGTTGGCATGGCTTGCGGCAATTGTTGCCGATAGTGCGCTGATAATGAATAAATTTTTCATTCTTCTGCTCCGTTTTTTTCTTGTTTTCGGTAGCGTCTGATTGAGACTCTTCCGGTGCGCGCTGCTCTAGTCGCCCGGATCAGGAATGTGTACTGAGTCGATGTGAAATCGTGATGATGTTGCGGGCTGGACACACCTATAGGGTGATTGTCGGATTGGAACTTCGCGTATTCGCAAAATGCCAATGGTCACTGTGATGCAGGGCAGACGCGCGGACCCGTGGGGCAAGAATTTTTTCGATTTCGGAAAAATCTTCAAAACGCCGCTTGACGATGTCCGAGCCTAGCCATAATACACCCCAACGTTCAGCAACGAACGGGCAGCGGGCGGTTGTAGCTCAGTTGGTTAGAGTACCGGCCTGTCACGCCGGGGGTCGCGGGTTCGAGCCCCGTCAACCGCGCCATCGCTGCCATCCTTGGTCCAGGGCAAAGGCCACGAAAATAAGTGCGCGGTTGTAGCTCAGTTGGTTAGAGTACCGGCCTGTCACGCCGGGGGTCGCGGGTTCGAGCCCCGTCAACCGCGCCACTTTTCCTCAAATCCTGCCTTTTTTCCGTGCGCTGTCCTTCAAGTATCGGCAGTACGTCAGTATGTGTCAGCAGGGATGGGCGATATTCCGTCAGTTCACATTTTGTTCTAACTTTTTTGTTGGAGACTCAGTGCGGCTCGCCTATTTCTAGGACACTTGTGTGTTGGGGGCCGAATATGGCTGAGCTGAAGAATATCGAGGTGCGCGGCGCGCGCGAACATAACCTCAAAAGCATTGATGTGGATATCCCTCGGGATCAGCTTGTGGTGATCACTGGCCTGTCCGGTTCGGGCAAGTCCTCTTTGGCGTTCGACACCATCTACGCAGAAGGTCAACGGCGTTATGTCGAAAGCCTGTCGGCTTATGCGCGTCAGTTTCTGGACATGATGGAAAAGCCGGATGTGGACCATATCAGCGGTCTTTCCCCGGCGATTTCCATCGAGCAGAAGACGACATCCAAGAATCCGCGTTCGACCGTGGGAACGGTGACCGAGATTTACGACTATATGCGCCTGTTGTTTGCACGTGCTGGTACGCCGTACAGCCCCGCAACGGGCCTGCCGATCGAGGCGCAGCAGGTTCAGGACATGGTCGACCGCATCATGTCCATGGAAGAAGGCACGCGCGGGTACCTTTTGGCGCCGATCGTGCGGGACCGGAAAGGTGAATATAAAAAAGAGTTCCTTGAACTTCGCAAGCAAGGCTTTCAGCGCGTCAAAGTGGACGGGGAATTCTACGAACTGGATGAACCGCCAACTTTGGACAAGAAGTTCCGGCACGACATTGACGTGGTGGTTGACCGCCTTGTCGTTCGCGAAGGGATGGAGACGCGGCTGGCTGATAGCCTGAGAACGGCTTTGGACCTGGCAGACGGGATTGCGATCTTGGAAACCGCCCCGCGTGAGGGCGGGCCGGAGCGTATCACCTTCAGCGAAAATTTTGCCTGTCCGGTCAGCGGGTTTACCATTCCTGAAATCGAACCACGCCTGTTTTCCTTCAACGCCCCCTTCGGGGCCTGCCCGGATTGCGATGGGCTGGGTGTAGAGCTGTTCTTTGATGAACGCCTCGTGGTGCCGGATCAGACGCTAAAGCTCTACGATGGGGCGCTGGCCCCTTGGCGTAAGGGGAAATCCCCTTACTTTCTGCAAACAATCGAAGCCATCGCCCGTCACTACGAATTCGACAAGAACACACCCTGGAAGGACCTGCCTGAAAAGGTGCAACAGGTGTTTCTACGTGGGTCGGGTGATGAGGAAATTCAGTTCCGTTACGATGAAGGCGGACGCGTTTATCAGGTCACGCGCAGCTTTGAAGGTGTGATCCCGAACATGGAACGGCGTTATCGTGAAACCGATAGTGCGTGGATTCGCGAAGAGTTTGAGCGGTATCAGAACAACCGTCCTTGCGGGGCCTGCCACGGGTTTCGTCTGCGGCCCGAAGCGTTGGCGGTTAAGATCGCAGGGCTCCACGTCGGTCAGGTCGTGCAGATGTCGATCAAAGAGGCTTTGGCCTGGGTCGAGGATGCGCCAAATCACCTGAGCGCTCAGAAAAATGAGATTGCATATGCCATTCTCAAAGAGATCCGTGAGCGGCTTGGGTTTCTGAATAACGTGGGTTTGGAATACCTTACGCTGTCACGTTCAAGTGGAACACTCTCGGGTGGGGAAAGTCAGCGTATCCGATTGGCCAGCCAGATTGGTTCGGGCCTGACTGGGGTGCTTTATGTACTGGACGAGCCCTCAATCGGCTTGCATCAGCGTGACAATGATCGGTTGCTGGGCACGCTGAAAAACCTTCGGGATCAAGGCAACACCGTCATTGTTGTTGAACATGATGAAGAAGCCATCCGCGAGGCCGATTATGTGTTCGACATCGGCCCCGGTGCCGGTGTGCATGGCGGGCAGGTTGTCAGCAAAGGTACGCCCTCCGAAATCGCGGCGGATGCGGCCTCGATGACAGGGCAATATCTGGCCGGGACCCGTGAAATTTCGATCCCGGCCAAGCGTCGAAAGGGCAACAAGAAAAAAGTCTCGGTTGTCAAAGCGACGGGAAACAACCTCAAGACTGTCACGGCGGACTTCCCTTTGGGTAAGTTCGTTTGCGTGACAGGGGTCTCTGGCGGCGGCAAATCCACCCTGACGATTGAGACATTGTTCAAAACGGCCTCGATGCGTCTGAACGGGGCGCGGCAGACCCCTGCGCCTTGTGAGACGATCAAAGGGTTGGAGCATCTGGATAAGGTTATCGACATCGACCAGCGGCCCATTGGCCGGACTCCGCGTTCGAATCCAGCAACTTATACCGGGGCGTTCACCCCAATCCGGGACTGGTTCGCAGGTCTGCCCGAGGCCAAGGCGCGCGGCTACAAACCCGGACGGTTCAGCTTTAACGTCAAAGGTGGCCGGTGCGAGGCGTGTCAGGGCGATGGCGTCATCAAGATCGAGATGCACTTCCTGCCCGACGTCTATGTAACTTGCGAAACCTGTAAGGGTGCGCGCTACAACCGCGAGACGCTTGAGATCAAGTTCAAGGGTAAGTCCATCGCGGATGTCCTTGATATGACAGTAGAAGATGCGCAGGAGTTCTTTAAAGCCGTGCCTTCGATCCGCGACAAGATGGACGCACTGGCGCGCGTTGGGTTGGGCTATATCAAGGTTGGTCAACAGGCAACGACGCTGTCTGGCGGCGAAGCGCAGCGGGTGAAACTGTCGAAAGAGTTGTCAAAACGCTCAACCGGTCGGACATTGTATATTTTGGACGAACCAACGACCGGCCTGCATTTTGAAGACGTGCGCAAACTGCTCGAAGTGCTTCACGAACTGGTCGATCAGGGCAACACCGTCGTCGTTATTGAACATAATCTGGACGTCGTGAAAACGGCGGATCACATCATTGATATCGGTCCCGAGGGGGGCGATGGGGGCGGTGAGATCGTGGCGACAGGCACACCGGAAGACGTCGCCGAAGTTGCACGCAGTCACACCGGGCGGTACTTGAAACAGATGCTTGAAGGAGCGCGCGTCGCAGCAGAATGATAGTGGTGGTGACGGCAGATCAGTACAGAATGTCCGCCACCGCTCCGATCAGGTTCAGAACCTTTCGCGTTTCCGGGTCTACGCGATACACGTAGTCTCCGGCGCGAATATACGATCCGCCGCGATTAAGGCCATAGCGGTAGGGATCATTGATCCAACGGTAATCGCGATCAATGTAGTCACCTGTTCTGTAGAATTTTTTTGCTTGTCCGGGCGGCACACATGGCACGGCCTTCTTTGCAAGCCCCGGAGGGCAATGACCCGCTTTTCCCTTGACGACCACCACCGGGGAAGTTGGGACGCGAAACACCTTGTCGCTCGCCCGATTGGTGCCATTGGCTGCGGAAACAGCCGTTGAACTGAAGGCGATCGCCGATGTCAGGAACAGAATCTTAAAATTCCGCAGCATTCATGCCACCTATGCTCGATTTCTCTGATACATAGTTGGCCCTTGGCGTCCTTCGGGTCAACCCGATGGGCAAGAAGCCGCCAAGGGTGATCCGTTATTTACGCCCTCGCTGTTCGAACCGCGGCAGCATGGCTGAGAAATCCTTGCCCAGCCCATCTTCGGCCTCGACAAATTGCTCGTAGAGAGCGGTGGCAACTTGTCCCATCGGCGTGTCCGCATCCGAACTTTCGGCGGCTTGTTGGCTAAGGCGCAGGTCCTTCAGCATCAGCTCTGCCGCGAAGCCGGGCTGGTAGTCATTGTCTGCGGGACTGGCCGGGCCTACACCCGGAGCAGGGCAATAGGCGTTCATTGTCCAGCTATACCCAGACGAGGTGCTGACCACGTCGAACATCTTTTGCCGGTCCAATCCAAGCTTGTCGGCCAACGCGAAGGCTTCACAGGTCGCGATCATCGTGACACCGAGGATCATGTTGTTGCAGATTTTCGCCGCTTGCCCGGCACCGGATTCGCCGCAATGGACCGCTTTCTGTCCCATGATGTCGAATAGTGGCGCGGCCTTTGCAAATGCTGCATCGCTGCCGCCCGCCATGAATGTCAGCGTGCCCGCAGCGGCGCCCCCGATTCCGCCCGAAACTGGGGCGTCAACGGCCAAAATTCCGGCCGCGGTAGCCTGTGAAGCGACGGCGCGCGCGCTGTCCACGTCGACGGTTGAACAATCAATCCAAACCGATCCTTCGGACATGGATGGGATGATGTCTTTGGCCACAGTACGCAGAATTTGGCCGTTGGGTAGCATCGTAATCACGATTTCAGCGCCCGAAGCCGCGTCTGCGCTGGAACTGGCCATCTCTACACCTGCAACGCTGACGTTGGCTGTATCAAACCCGGTTACCGCGTGTCCGGCTTTCACCAGATTGGCCGCCATCGGATTTCCCATGTTTCCGAGGCCAATAAATCCGATTTTCATCTGTTACTCCTCTTCGAATGTCAGGGTGTCGGCTCCGAGCGGGCGAAGCATATTTGAGACTTCCACGGCTGGAACGCTTTGGTCTTTGTGACGCCAGCTTGGGTTCCGGTCCTTGTCGATGATCTGGGCGCGAATGCCCTCTAGAAAATCACCATGCTCTGTCGAACGGAAGGTGAAGCGATATTCGTGCTCCAACGCTTTGCGGATCGACAGGTTAGAACTGCGCAGGCGATGGAGCATTTCGATCGTACAGGCCATCGACAGGGGCGAGCAGCGCCCCATGAGCTTTAGCGCGGTCACGGAAAACTCATCCTCCGAATGACGCAGCGTGTTCAGTACATCCGCGAGGCTCTCACCACCGAAACCAGTGTCGATTTCGGCCTGCGCATTGGACAAGTTATTTTCCGGTGGGGTTTGCGCGTGGCTGGCCACATGCGCAACATCGCCGGAGGCTTCCAAAAGCTGGATAATGTCCGGCCACTGGGACGAGGGAATGAAATTATCCGCGAACCCCGCATAGATCGCGTCGCCGGGGCCCATACGGTAGCCGGTCGTTCCCAGATATTCACCCAGACGACCCGGTGCCAAGGCCAGCATAAGCGAGCTTCCAACGTCAGGGATCAGACCGATGCCGCATTCAGGCAGCGCGATCTGGCTGGTTTCGCACACGATTCTGTGGCTTCCGTGACATCCAATTCCGACGCCGCCACCCATCGTAAATCCTTGTAGGAAGCTGATAACCGGCTTCGGATATTCAAAGATCAACGCATTGAGCCGATATTCATCCCGCCAAAATTTCTGCCCGTAGGCGAAATCACCCTTTGTGCCGGTCTCATAAAGTTCAGCAATATCACCGCCTGCGCAAAATGCTTTTTCCCCGACGGCGTCCAAAATGACCAGATCGACGGCGTCATCCTCGCGCCAGTTGCGCATTGCAGCGTCGATGGCCATGCACATGTCGTAGCTGAGTGCATTAAGGGCCTGCGGTCGGGTCAGCGTAATGCGCCCGGCGCGGCCTTCTGTACGGATTTCGATGTCAGGCATTCGGTCCTCAGCGATGGGCCAGCATTTGGCGCGAAACGATCACGCGCATGATCTCGTTGGTTCCTTCCAGAATCTGATGAACCCGCAGGTCGCGGACAAGCTTTTCGATCCCGTAATCGGCTAGATAACCATAACCGCCATGTAGTTGCAGGCATTGGTCTACGACCTTGGAGCCCGTCTCGGTCACGAATTTCTTGGCCATGGCGCAGAATTTTGTCGCGTCGGGCGCGCCCTGATCCAGTTTCCACGCGGCCTGACGCAGGAACGTGCGGGCGGCTTGCAGTTCAATCTCCATATCGGCAAGGCGGAACTGTAGGGCCTGAAACTGGTCGATGGATTGCCCAAAGGCTTTGCGTTCGGACATGTACTGCAAGGTCATGTTCAACCCGGTTTGCGCCGCGCCCAGCGAACAGGACGCAATATTCAGGCGCCCGCCATCCAGACCCATCATGGCATATTTGAACCCGTCGCCTTCGACACCGACTAGGTTTCCGGCCGGAATCTTGCAATCATCAAACTGGACCTGAGCGGTGGGCTGGCTTTTCCATCCCATCTTTTGTTCCAGTGCACCAAAGCTAAGGCCGGGCGTCCCATCCTCGACATAGACAGTCGAGATGCCCTTAGGTCCGTCCTTGCCCGTGCGAACCATGCAGACATAGGCGTCGGAATAGCCGCCACCCGAAATGAAAGCCTTTGTTCCGTTCAGAGTATAGCCCTCATTCGTGCGGGCCGCCTTTGTCTTGAGCGCTGCGGCGTCCGATCCCGAACCCGGTTCTGTCAGGCAATAGCTGAGAACGGTGTTCAGGTTTAGAATCTCGGGCATGATGCGCGACTTCAGTTCGTCACTGGCGAAGCTGTCCAGCATTTTAGCGCACATGTTGTGGATCGACAAAAAGGCCGCGACAGACGGGCACGCCATCGAGAGTGCCTCGAACACCAAAGTGGCGTCCAATCGGCTGAGGCCCGATCCACCACCGTCTTCCGAGACATAGAGCGCTCCGAATCCCAGCTCGCCTATGCGGGGCCACAGGTCCTTTGGGATCGTGCCGTCGGCCTCCCACTGTCGTGCGTATGGGGCGATGTGTTCCTGGCCAAAGTCATAGGCCATATCGAAGATCGCCGTTTGCTCTTCGGTCATTGCGAAATCCATGGCTTGCCTCCCACGCCGCCGGATGAATTGAACAAGTGTTTATTTCCGAATTCTTACAGAAATTTTGCACGCTCAGCAATTCCTCAGTGAGGTGCCAACATGTCCGGAAAAATTCACGGAACCTACAGTCAGAGATCCGCGTGGTACTCTTCAATCAGGTGTCGGACAACGGCCTTTCCGGGATCTTCGTCTCGGGCTGTGGCTTCTGCATAAACGCGGCGTTGGCGGGTGGCCGATGTCCCGTTCTGGGCGATTTGCTGAAGGCGGGCCAGTTCGGTCATGGTCCCCAAAGACTCGGCGTCTTCGGCAAGTAATCCCATCAGCTCACCCATGAGTTCGGGCATCGGTTTGATGGAACGATCGCCAAAATCTATCATCCCTTCACCAACGCCGTAGCGCTGCGCACGCCACCGGTTTTCTCCGATGAGAAAGCGGTCGTATTGACGCCACCGAAGGTTACGATCCTTTAAACGGCAGAGCATACGCGTCAATGCTTGGACCATCGCGGCCAGGGACAGGGCATGTTCCAAGCGTGGCTGAACATCCATAATTCGGGTTTCGAGGGTGGGAAAGCGATGGGACGGCCGCAAGTCCCACCAGATTTTCGAGGTGTCCTCGATAACCCCCAGTTCAACCAGTATCCCGGTTGTCCGCTCATAATCCGCCCAGCTTGCCAGAACGGGTGGCAGACCCGTGCGGGGCAGGTTGTCGAATACGGTCAGGCGATAGGACGACAGGCCAGTATCCTCACCGTTCCAATAGGGCGACGACGTGGACAGGGCCAAAAGGTGCGGCAGGAAATATGAAAGCTGCGGCATCAGGTCGGCCCGCAAAGCCGGGTCCTCGACGCCGACATGGACATGCATTCCACAGATGAGCATACGGCGCGCGACACCGCCCAGCGCATGGTGCAAAGCGTCATATCGGTCCTTGCGCGTGTAATGCTGTTTCTTCCAATCCGCGAATGGGTGACAAGACACCGCGATTGGCGCCAGATTGTAGTCCGCGGCCCGGCTTGCGACGCAAGTCCGCAGCCTCTTTAGGTCTTCACGGGCAGAGCTGATCGTTGTGTGGGGGCGGGTGCCGACCTCGATCTGACATTGCAGGAATTCCGGGCTGACTTGCCCTTCAAAATCTGCCTGACACGCTTCCATCAGGGCTTCGGGCGCTTCGGCAAGTTCAAGACTGTCACGGTCAACCAGCAGATATTCTTCCTCGATGCCCAGTGTGAATTCCTGCTGCATGGCGGCCCTCGTGGTTGATTGTCGGACCAGTGAATACGGAAATTGGATTTTTGCCAAGTGTTTACCCGCGCGGTGCTTGCGGACTGCCTATCTCAAAATGTAAGGACAGGATCAAATGAAATCCAAACCCGGAGTCTTCGATTGAAACCCAGGAAATTCCTTCGACTGAATGCGGTGCTTGACCGGTTTGGAGTAAAGCTGATCGACAAGATGACCGAGCGCGAGGAACGCACCCGTCTTGAGGCGTTTGAACGGGCAGGGGGGCTGACCCGCCCGGCCTATGCGCTTACCCCCGGGATGGATGCGTTCGACATCACGCAGTTGGTCGAAGAATATCGCCAGCACGCAGCCGCACTGGACGCCTTGAAAGACCCCGCGCGCAATCAGACCGGGTATCGCGTTGGAAACGGGTATTACGACAGCCCCGACGCAGACGCGCTGTATCTCATGATCCGCAGGTTTCAGCCCAAACGGGTGATCGAGGTCGGCTGCGGGAACTCGACCCGGGTTACGCGGCAGGCGATCATTGACGGTGGGCTGGAAACACAGATCACAGCGATTGACCCGTTTCCGCGCGCAGACATCGCGCATGTTGTGGACCAGTTCGAGCAAAAGCGTTTGGAAGACGTTGATCCATCGGTATTCGATCAGCTCGAATCCGGTGACGTATTGTTCATCGATTCCAGCCATGTTGTCCGCATGAGCAACGACGTCGCGCATCTGTTCTGCCGGATCATTCCAAAGCTGAAACCCGGCGTCGTCATCCACGTGCACGATGTTTTTTTACCCTACGAATATCCCAAGCGGTTCTTCTACGATTGCCCGGGTTGGGGCGAGCAGTATATGCTGCACGCCTTGTTGCAATCTGACGCCTTTTCAATGCTTTGGCCGGGATATTACCTGCAACAGGATCGCCCGGACGCGGTGGAAGCACTACCATTCCTAGGGGATGGCCGGGCGCAAAGCATCTGGGTGCAGATAAAAGAAAATTGATCTCATTGTGATCCGGCCGCGTCAAAGGCGCGTACCCCTTTCCATACAACGCTGGAGAGGAGTTAACAGCCATGTTCCGCCGTACTTTCATGGGCGCTGCCGCCGCAATCGCACTGACACTGCCCGTAAAGGCTCAGGCCGCTGACATTGTAGATACCGCCGTGTCCGCTGGGTCATTCAATACGCTGGTCGCAGCCGTTCAAGCTGCCGGCCTCGTCGACACCCTCAAGGGGAATGGACCCTACACGGTTTTCGCGCCGACCGACGAAGCCTTTGCCGCTCTGCCTGAAGGCACCGTGGAAACCTTGCTGTTGCCGGAGAACAAGGATCAGCTTGTTGAAATCCTGACCTACCATGTTGTTCCGGCCAAAGTGATGTCGGGTGATATTGCCGGTAAACGCGCCAAGGTTCTGACCGTTCAGGGCGACCGTCTGAGCGTGAATGCCAAGAATGGGGTCAAAGTGAACGGCGCTGAGGTCGTGCAAGCAGACATCGAAGCAAGCAACGGCGTCATTCATGTCGTGGACGCAGTGATCCTGCCCGAGTAATCGCTCACCAAATCAAAAAAAGCCCCGGTCCATGTGGCCGGGGCTTTTTTGTTAAACCAGTCGAACTTGGGTGCCGACTTGGACCAGAGGATACAACTCCTCAACATGTTGGTTATAAAGACCGATACACCCCGACGAGCTTTGACGCCCAATTTTGCGCGTGTCGTGTGTTCCGTGCACCAGGTAAGCTGGCCAGCCCAGATACATCGCGCGGGTGCCCAGCGGGTTGCCGGGATCTCCACCCTCCATCCGAACGGGCAGCGACGGATCGCGTTCGCGCATGGATGCGGTTGGTGTCCAGCTTGGGTTTTCGCGCTTGCGTACCACTTCGGTATAGCCGCGCTTGGTCAGTTCTTCGCTCATGGGAACGGAACTTGGGTACAGCTTGTAAGTGCCGTCCGGACCCCAGTAATGAACCGCACGGCTGGTGATATCCGCCAACAGGCAGCCAGCTCCCAATTCATCGAAGTGATCCTGCCAGTTCTGCTGCGAGAACGAAGAGACATTGCGGCGCACAGGCAATTGCGTGCTGATTGCATCTTCTGCTTGCGGGAACGCATCCGTGCTTTGGGCGCGCACCAATGCAGGTGTCGCCAGCAAGGACGCAGCGCCCAACAATGCTGTGCGGCGGGTCATACGGGGGTTTGACAAAGTTGCCTCCGGATCAGGGACTGCTCGAACAATTTCAGTTTAAAATATTGCTGACGGCACTGATTTGCCAGTGCTGCACGTTTGAATTTATCGTGAGTAGGTCAAAAACTTGGGATTTGGCAGAGCTTTGCCGATAAAAACCCGGCCGAAATGGGCCGGGTTTGTTGATATTCCTTAGAACAGTTTCGATCAGTCCATTGCTTTGAAGTTGAACTCGCCGCCTTCTTTGATGCCCGACGGCCAGCGGGCCGTGACGGTTTTGGTGCGGGTATAGAACTTGAAGCTGTCCGGGCCGTGCTGGTTTAGATCGCCGAACATGGATTTCTTCCAGCCGCCAAAGGTGTGATAGGCCAGCGGAACCGGGATCGGGACGTTAACGCCGACCATGCCGATATTCACCCGGCTGGCAAAATCGCGCGCGGTATCACCGTCACGAGTAAAGATCGCGGTGCCATTGCCATATTCATGATCCATCGCCAATTTCAGCGCTTCTTCATAGGAACCGGCGCGGACAGTGGACAGGACAGGGCCGAAGATTTCCTGCTTGTAGATGTCCATCTCAGGGGTCACGTGGTCGAACAGGTGCGGGCCGACAAAGAAGCCATCTTCATACCCTTGCAAACTGAAGTCGCGATTATCAACGACCAGCTTTGCGCCCTGTTCGATGCCCGAGTTGATCAGGCCCAGAATGCGTTCTTTTGCGGCACCGGTCACAACCGGCCCCATATCAACGTCGTCACCCGCCGTATAGGGGCCGACCGTCAGCTTTTCGATGCGGGGCACCAGCTTTTCGATCAGCGCGTCGGCGGTTTCTTCACCAACCGGGACAGCAACCGATACGGCCATGCAGCGCTCACCTGCTGCGCCAAAGCCTGCGCCGACCAAAGCGTCAGCCGCCTGATCCAGATCGGCGTCGGGCATGACGATCATGTGGTTCTTGGCGCCGCCGAAACACTGGGCGCGTTTGCCGTTCGCCGTGGCGCGGGAATAGATATACTGCGCAATTGGGGTCGAGCCAACAAAGGACACGCCTTGGATGATCTCGCTGTCCAGCAGGGTGTCGACGGCCTCTTTGTCGCCATTGACGACCTGGAAGACGCCCTTGGGCAGACCAGCCTCGACAAACAACTCCGCCAGCATCAACGGGACCGAGGGGTCACGCTCGGATGGCTTCAGAACCACGGCATTGCCGCAGGCCAGCGCCGGGCCCACGTGCCACAGGGGCATCATGGCCGGGAAGTTGAACGGCATGATCGAGGCAACGACGCCCAGCGGCTGACGCATCGAATACATGTCGATGCCCGGACCCGCGCTGTCGGTGAACTCACCTTTCAACATCTGAGGCGCGCCAATGCAGTACTCGATCACTTCCAACCCGCGCTGAAGATCGCCCTTGGCATCGGGAATGGTTTTTCCGTGCTCGCGGCTGAGGGCTTCGGCCAACTTGTCCATATCGCGGTTCATCAGGTGAACCATCGCCATCATAACGCGTGCGCGCTTTTGTGGGTTTGTCGCGCCCCATGCAGGTTGCGCAGCCGCGGCGCTTTCAATCGCAGCAGTGGTTTCAGCCGCGCTTGCCATCGGGCACTTATACTGAACTTCGCCTGTTGCTGGATTGAACACATCGTCAAAGCGACCAGACGCGCCAGCGACATTCTCGCCGTTGATAAAGTGGGACAGTTCGGACATTGCCATTTCCTCCGATAGATTTGCGCGCAGAATAGGCTTGCATAAATCACATGAACAGAGGCAATGTCCCAAAGGTGTTTTGCAAAAATGCAAAGGTTAAGGCGTGACTCCAAACTGGGATGATATGCGCGTGTTTCTTGCGGTTGCCCGCGAGGAAAGCCTGTCGGCGGCCGGCCGATTACTGAAAATCGACCCCGCCACGGTGGGGCGCCGGATCGCGCGGCTTGAAATGTCACTGGATGCACCGCTTTTTGCAAAGTCCCAGCAGGGGTACGTACTGACAAGTGCCGGCGAACGGCTTTTGGAATATGGGTTAAGGGCCGAGGAAGCCATGCGCGGGGCTTCTGGCGCGCTGGCTGGGTCGTCCAAGACCATGAGTGGTCAAATTCGGATCGGAGCGCCAGATGGATGCGCCAATTACCTGTTGCCGCAGGTCTGCGCGAAAATTTGCGAAGCCAACCCTGATCTGGATATTCAGATTTTGGCCTTGCCGCGTGTCATTAACCTGTCTCGGCGCGAAGCGGACATGGCGGTAACGGTCAGCGCGCCAACGGCCGGGAAACTGCTGGTTCAGAAGATCACGGATTATAGGTTGCACCTTGTTGCAACACGGGACTACCTGAAAACCCACCCCGCAATAGGTTCGGTCGAGTCTTTGAATGGGCACAGGCTGATCGGCTACATCCCGGACATGATCTTTGACCGGGAACTGGATTATCTGGTCGATATCGGTGTTGACCGTGTCGCCCTTGCATCGAATTCGGTTTCGGTGCAGCTGCGGCAAGTTTCGTTGGGGTCAGGCATTTGCATGGCGCATGATTTCACTCTGCCGTTTCATTCCGAGTTGCAGAAAATACTGATGGATCAGGTCAGTCTGACGCGAAGTTTCCACCTTGTCCGCCACCAGGGGGACCAGCGAAATGAACGATTGAACCGTTTTGCACAGGCGCTGACGCAGGGTATCCGTGAAGAGGTTGAGCGGCTTGAGGCTGAAGCTTCACCTTGACACGTTCAGACATTCCGGCAACGCTTTGTAAAACAGGAAGTTATTTCGGAGGTTATGTATATGCTTGTTCAGACCATTCTGAAATCCAAGGCCACCGAGGGGGTCGTTACGGTCACCCCTGATATTACCGTGTCCGAGGCTTCGAAAATACTGGCGGAAAAGCGGATCGGTACGGTCGTGGTTTCTGTGGATGGGGGGCAAACAGCTTCCGGAATCCTCTCCGAGCGTGACATCGTGCGGGAACTGGCTGCAAGTGGCAGTGGTTGTCTGAATCAGGCGGTCAGCGCTTACATGACCAGCGATCTGGAAACCGCAACGCGTCAGGACAGTGTGCAGGATGTTCTTCAACGGATGACGTCCGGACGCTTTCGCCACATGCCCGTGGTGGAGGACGGGCAGTTGATCGGGATCGTCACTCTGGGCGATGTCGTCAAGGCGCAATTGTCAGAACTGGCAATGGAAAAAGAAGCGTTGGAAACGATGATCATGGGGCATTAATCACCCCGCAAACCTTACTTCCTATTGCACCTGCGGCAGAGTTATGTTTGCTTGCGCAGAAATTTTATTGCGCAGGAGGCCGCGATGAGGGTTGGATTGTATCCCGGAACTTTTGATCCGATCACTTTGGGTCATATCGATATTATTCGACGGGCTTCCGCATTGGTCGACAAACTAGTGATCGGCGTCGCAATTAACCGGGACAAGGGACCTCTGTTTTCTCTGGAAGAGCGTGTCGCCATGATCGAGGCCGAATGCGCGCATCTGACTGAACAGACCGGCACCGAAATCGTCGCGCATCCTTTTGAGAACCTGTTGATCGACTGCGCCCGTGATGTGGGGGCTCAGATCATTGTGCGAGGCCTGCGCGCTGTTGCCGATTTTGAGTATGAGTTTCAAATGGTTGGCATGAATCGCGCATTAGACAACTCGGTTGAGACCGTGTTCCTGATGGCCGAAGCGCGGCATCAGGCGATTGCTTCGAAACTGGTGAAAGAGATTGCCCGTCTGGACGGGGACGTGTCGAAATTCGTCACGCCCCGCGTCAATACGGCGTTGAAAGAGCGGTTAGGATAACGCGCCCATTGCCGCAGCCGTATCCAGCATCCGGTTCGAGAAGCCCCATTCATTATCATACCAGGCCAGCACCCGGACCAGAGTGCCGTCTGTGACCTTTGTCTCGGGCAGGGACACGGTCGAGCTGTGGGAATCGTGGTTGAAATCGACCGAGATCAGCGGGCGTTGTTCAGCGGCCAGAACGCCGGGAATTTTTGCCGCCGCTTCGACAAACAAGGCGTTGACCTCTTCCTCGGTGGTGGGGCGCGAAACCTCGGCCACCAGGTCGACAACCGAAACATTGGGCGTCGGCACCCGGATGGCCTGTCCGGTCAGCTTGCCTTGCAGTTGCGGCAGCACAAGACCCACGGCCGAGGCCGCTCCGGTCGTAGTCGGGATCATCGACAGGGCCGCCGCGCGCGACAGGTAGGGGTCTTTACCAGCGGAATCGTGCACCGGTTGGCTTGCGGTATAGGCATGAACCGTCGTCATGTTGCCGTGGACAATGCCAAGACCCGCATCCAAGGCGGCAGCAACCGGAGACAGGCAGTTCGTGGTGCAGGAGGCATTCGATACGATCGTGTCCTGCGCGGTTAGTTCATGGTCGTTGACGCCGAAAACGACCGTTTTGACGCCACCATCCCCACGTGCCGGGGCCGAGATCAGGACCTTTTTCGAGCCGTTCTCCAGATGTCGCGCGGCCGCTTCACGTGTGCGGAATACGCCGGTGCATTCCAGCACGACGTCCACATCGGACCAGTCCAGATTTTCCGGGTCACGCTCGCTGGTCAAGCGGATGGGACCTGCGCCGACATCCATTCCGGCTTCTGACAGGGTGACGGGCTTAGCGTAACGGCCATGTACGCTGTCAAACTCGAACAGATGCGCGTTCATTTCCGGCTTTGCCAGATCGTTGATAGCGACGATTTCCACGTCGGTTCGACCAGTTTCCATTACAGCCCGCACCACGTTGCGCCCGATGCGTCCAAATCCATTGATTGCCAGTTTGAGTGCCATGGTCTGCTCCGTCCGTCTTTCGGCTATGTTAGAGTTAGCGCTAACAAAGCCAGAACGACGAAAAAGTCAAGCAAAACCTCTGTCAGCGCCAGAATGCGATCCAGTCGAGAAAGGCGTAGAACTTTTTGCCGAGGAACACGAAATGCTCGGGCCCAAACAGGGCGTAGTCCAGAAAAGCGCCCCCCAGAAGCAAAAGACCCAGCCAGATAGCGATTTGATTGGTCATCGTGGCCCCGAACGAAAATGCCCGCCCAGATAACCTGAGCGGGCAAATATGTTCAAGATTTCAACAGCGTCTTAGTTAAGGCGACCCATTGCAACGGCGACATCCGCCATGCGGACCGAGAAGGCCCACTCATTGTCATACCACGCCAGCACGCGCACCATACGGTCGCCCACCACGCGGGTTTGGTCCGGTGCAAAGATCGAGCTTTCTTCGGTGTGGTTGAAATCGGTCGACACCAGCGGCGCGGGCTCATAACCCAGAACGCGCTGCATATGACCTTGCGACGCTTCGCGCACGATGGCGTTCACCTCATCCACGGTCACGTCACGGGCGGCGCGGAAGGTCAGGTCCACGGCCGAGACATTCGGGGTCGGAACGCGGATTGCCGAACCGTCCAGACGACCTTTGAGATTCGGCAGCACCTCACCCAGCGCCTTGGCAGCACCGGTCGAGGTCGGGATCATCGACATTGCAGCGGCGCGAGCGCGGTACAGGTCGCTGTGACGACGGTCCAATGTGGGCTGGTCGCCAGTATAAGCGTGGATCGTGGTCATGATGCCATGCTCGATCCCGATGCCTTCGTCCAGAACCTTGGCAAGCGGAGCAAGGCAGTTCGTCGTGCACGAGCCGTTCGAGACCATCTTGTCTTCGACGTTCAGGCTGTTGTGGTTCACGCCATATACGATAGTTTTGTCGACATTCTTGCCGGGCGCAGACAGCAGAACCTTTTGGGCACCGCGCTCAAGGTGCGTCTTGGCCTTCAGGCCGTCATTGAACTTGCCGGTGCACTCCAGAACGACGTCGCAGCCTTCCCAGTCCAGCTCGTTCATGTCGTAGGTCGAGAACATCTGCATCGGACCGCGGCCCAGATCCATGGTATTGCCGTTGATGGCGACGTCACGGGGGAACCGACCGTGGACGCTGTCATATTTCAGCAGATGCGCAGTGGTTTCCAGCGGACCGGTTGCGTTGACCTTGATCACTTCGATGTCGTTGCGGGCCGATGCCGCGATATGCGACAGGGTGCAGCGGCCGATACGGCCAAAACCATTGATGCCGACCTTGATGGTCATATGACGTCTCCAAAATGCGCTTGCGTTGCAGGCGATATAGCGGCCCAAACGCGTTCCCAAAAGAGTAAAAGTGACATATTTTTAACGTGTTAGCGCAAACCTTTGCCGGTATCGCTAACGCTTGCGCTAGCCGTGGGATCGGGTAGGGTCTGTTTGCGGCAGATGACTGGAAAGGAAGCAGCATGAGCGGTCTTTTGGCATTGTTGGACGATGTGGCAGGGATCGCTAAGGTTGCGGCGGCTTCGGTTGACGATGTTGTCGCTGCGGCAGGCAAGGCTGGGGCCAAAACTGCTGGGGTGATTATCGACGACGCGGCAGTTACCCCCAAATACGTTCAGGGCTTCGCCCCGGCGCGCGAATTGCCGATCATCTGGCGCATCGCGCGTGGCTCGGTGTTTAACAAGATCGTATTGCTGTTGCCCGTTGCGTTGCTGCTTGCAAATTTCGCGCCTTGGATGATTACCCCATTGTTGATGTTGGGGGGATCTTATTTGTGTTTTGAGGGGGCTGAGAAGATTTTTCATGTCCTGTTTCCGCATGGCAGCCACGCCATCGACGAGGACATGAAGATACGCGATCCGGGCCACCTTGAGGAACAGAAGGTCAAAGGCGCAATAAAGACCGATTTTATCCTGTCGGCTGAGATCATGACCATAGCGCTTGCCGCTATCGAAGCACCAAACCTATGGATGCAGGCGGCGACATTGGCAGTTGTCGGGGTGGGTGTGACCGTGGCCGTTTACGGCTCGGTCGCTTTGATTGTGAAAATGGATGATGTGGGTCTGTTTCTCGCGCAGAATGCACCGACACCGATTGGACGGGGAACTGGACGGGGTCTGGTCAAGGCCATGCCGATCGTGATGAAAGTTCTGTCCATCGTCGGAACCGCCGCGATGCTGTGGGTTGGTGGGTCGATCATAATCCACGGGCTAGAGGTTCTGGGCTTTGGTTGGCTGGGCCACCTTATTCACGACTGGGCCTATGCGGTGGGCCACATGGTGTCCGCACAATATGCAGGCGCAGCCGAGTGGATTGCCAAGGCAGCCATGGACGGTGTGTTCGGTTTGGCCTGGGGGTTCGTATTGATCCCCCTTGGATCAAAACTTCTGAAACCGCACTAGGTGCGGTGAACCCCGCCACACGCGCTTGCAGCGCGGCCATGTATCAGAACCCGTTGGTGTTGCCCTGAACGACAACGCCGGACCCGTCGACTTTGCCGTCTTTGAACAAGGTCACAGCGGCCCCTTCAATTTTCAGATCCCAGCAATTCTTGGGGTCGGTCCCGTATTGAAAGCACATTCCGCTATCTGTTGCTTCCCATTTCCCAGAATAGCCTTCGCCTTTGATGGTGCCGTCGGCGGCGTAATATTCGGTGAATGCGCCTGAAAGCATGCCTCCGGCATAGGTGTGACCCGCCATTGTTTGTTGGATCTCGTCCTTGCTGGCAAATTCGCCTGCAAAAGCAGGGGCGGCTGCGGTTACGGCCACGGTGCAGAGGGCGGTGAGGAATTTCATATCTTAGCTTCCCTGTATTGGATGGTTTCAACGCAGCTAAGGTGTTTTTGTCATAGGGATAGGGCAGGTCGGTTCACGATGCCTCACCTGTCTGTGACGGAAGACGGGCATGAAAAAAGGCGGCCACATGGACCGCCATTTCTGTGAATGTGTGTCGGGGATTAGCCCAGCAGTTCTTTGACCTTGGCAACAGTCGCTTCGGCGGTGATGCCGAAGTGCTTGTACAGCTCACCCGCGGGGGCCGACGCGCCAAAACCGGACATGCCGATGAAACCAGCCTTGGCTTCGCGTCCGCGTTCACCCAGCAGCCAGCGATCCCAGCCACCCGCACGAACGGCGGCTTCGATGCCGACGCGAACCGGGCCAGCAGGCAGCACGCGCTTGCGATAGGCTTCGTCCTGCTGTGCAAACAGTTCCATACAGGGCATGGAGACAACGCGGGTGCCGATGCCTTCAGCCTCAAGCATCGCCTTGGCTTCCATCGCCAGCGACACTTCGGATCCGGTGGCAATCAGGATCGCCTGACGTTTGCCCTCGGCCTCGGCCAGAACATAAGCGCCTTGGGCGACAAGGTTCTTGGTCTTGTGCTGGGTGCGCACGGTCGGCACGCCCTGACGGGTCAGCGACAGGACCGAAGGGCTTTCCTTGAAGGTCAGCGCCAGTTCCCACGCTTCGGCCGTTTCAACGGTGTCAGCGGGACGGAACACATAAGTGTTTGGCGTCGCGCGGCTGATCGCCAGATGCTCGACCGGCTGGTGGGTGGGGCCGTCTTCGCCCAGACCGATGGAGTCGTGGGTCATCACGAAAACCGACGGTACTTTCATCAATGCAGCCAAACGCATGGAGGGGCGGGCATAGTCGGTAAAGGCCATGAACGTGCCACCATAGGGGCGGATACCACCATGCAGCGCCATGCCGTTCATGGCAGCGGCCATGCCGTGTTCACGAATACCGTAGTGGATGTAACGACCCTTACGGTTTTCCGGCAGGAAAACGCCCATATCGGCGGATTTGGTGTTGTTCGACCCGGTCAGGTCAGCCGAACCGCCCACGGTCTCGGTCATGATCGGGTTGACGACGTTCAGAACCTTTTCAGACGAGGCGCGGGTGGCCAGTTTCGGTTGATCTTCCGAGGCCTGTTTCTTGAACGCGCGGATCGCACTGGCCAGTTTCTTGGGCGCTTCAAACGCATAGGCACGGTTGAACTCGGCCTGTTTGCGGTCCGAGATTTGCGCGAAACGCTCTTCCCAGGCCGCGCGTTCGGCGGCACCGCGTGCGCCGATGGCTTCCCATGCGGATTTTACATCGGCGGGAATTTCGAACGCATCATGCGGCCAGCCGTAACCATCTTTGGCGGCTTTCAACTGATCCTGATCGGTCAGCGCGCCGTGGCCTTTCGAGGTATCCTGCGCGGCGTGCCCCAGGGCGATGTGGCTTTCGCAGGCGATCATTGTCGGTTTGGTCGATTTTTTCGCCTGCACGATGGCTGCGTCGATGGCCTGCGGATCATGGCCATCAATCTCGATCACATGCCAGCCCGAGGCTGCGAAACGGCGCACCTGATCGGTGCGGTCGGCGATGTCGACAGTGCCGTCGATGGTAATGTTGTTGTTGTCCCAGAAGACGATCAGTTTGCTCAGCTCGTGACGACCAGCCAGGGTGATTGCCTCTTGGCTGACGCCTTCCATCAAGCAACCGTCGCCCGCGATCACATAGGTATAATGGTCAACGACCTTCTTGCCGTATTGCGCGCGCTGGATTTCCTCGGCCATGGCAAAGCCCACAGCGTTCGAGATGCCCTGACCCAGCGGGCCAGTGGTGGTCTCAATCCCCTCGACCAGGAAGTTTTCCGGGTGACCTGCGGTTTTCGCGCCCAGTTGACGGAAGTTCTTGATTTCGTCCAGCGTGACGTCTGCGTGACCTGTCAGATAAAGCAACGAATAGATCAGCATCGAACCGTGACCGGCAGACAGGATGAACCGGTCGCGGTCGGGCCAGTTGGGGGCCGAGGCATCAAATTTCAGGTGCTTTTCGAACAGCACAGTCGCAACATCGGCCATGCCCATCGGCATACCGGAATGGCCGGAATTGGCGGCAGCGACGGCGTCAAGGGTCAGTGTGCGGATGGCCGCAGCTTTGTCCCAGTGTTCGGGGTTTGCATTGCGCAGCGCAGTCAGGTCCACGGGCGTTATTCCTTTGGATTACGGGCAGATTGCGCGCTGAATACCACTCAGCCCTCAAAGTGCAAGCATAACTGGGGGTTGCGTCATGTTCATGGATCAAGAACGCAGTCCAAGTTGTTGAAAGCAAAGAGTGGGTATTTTCTGCGCCATTGGGTTAGACTAGAGCAAGACGCGGGTTATGTTGATTCGGATGAACCGTGACACAAGGAACCTTGATAAAGAGGTGGCAGGGGCATGAGCCAGATCGAAGAATTACACCGCCGTATCGTCTCTGCGATGGAGCGCATTGGCACCGGGGTCGATGCCTTGCAGAACGCAGCTCCGAGCGGGGGTGGCGAAGACGACAGCTTGCGTGCAGCGCTGGATGATGAACGTGTCGCCAATGCGCAGTTGGAAGAGCGGCTGAAGACTCTCAAACAGCGGCACGAACAGGAAGTCGACGCCATGCGCGCCGATATGGAAAGCCTGCGTTCCGTACCGGCTGACCACCCCGAAAACGGCGCTTTGCGAGAACAGTTGGCCGAAGCGACTGCCAAGCTGGAAGCGGTCGAGGCCGCCCGTGCGGAACTGGCAGATGCAAAGGCCGCTTTGGAAAATCAGGATGAGGTTGATACGCTGCGCGCTGAGAATGAGCAACTCAGAGCCGCCGCCACCAAATCTCAGGAACTGGAAGCCGAGAACGCCCGTTTGAAATCCGAATTGGCCGATAGTGAGCGCGTGGCCGAACTCAGTTCTGAGCTTGAAATGTTGCGCGCAGAACGCAGCAGCCATGGCGCGGCGATGTCCAGGCTGGACGATGATCTGCAACGCATGCGCAAAGCCAATGAGCAGTTGCGCAACTCCATTGACGAGCTTCGGGCAGCATCTCAGAACGGTCTGCCGGATGCGGAATTGTTGAACCGGGCGACAGTTGCGGAACTGGAAGCGACCCGTGCGGCGCAAGCGACGGATGCGGCCGAAGCCCATGCGGTTCTGGCCCGTCTGGAACCGTTGTTGTCGCGGGCGAAACTGGCTGATGGAGAGGTGGAGTAATGCCCGAAGTAACCATTCAAATCGGTGGCCGGGGTTTCGATGTCTCTTGCCAGGAAGGTGAGGAAGTATTCCTGCAAGCCGCTGCAAAAATGCTGGATGACGAGGCGCAGGTACTGTCGGACCAGATTGGGCGCATGCCCGAGTCGCGAATGCTGCTTATGGCGGGGTTGATGCTTGCGGATAAGACGGCCGCAAATGACGACAAGATCAAGACACTCGAGCGCAAGCTGTCCGAGGTGGAAGCAGAAATGAAAACCCTGCGTGAGATGCCAAAGCCTGAACCCGAAAGGGTAGAAGTAGCAGTTGTACCTCCATCGGTGACGGATACACTTGCGGAACTGGCTGCACGGGCAGAAGCTCTGGCCTCGGTCATCGAAGACAAAACCACGGGATAACACATGTTCAGGACTGGTATTTTTGCTGCCGTGATGCTTGCGTCAGGCGGTGCGGCGCAGGCTGAGATCGACATCCTGCCTGTCACATTCACTTGCGAGAACAACGTCCCGCTTCAAGTGACGTATTTCAACGCGACGGACGGATCCAGTGCGGCGGCCATGCTGGTCGATAACACCTTGATATCACTCAAGCAGGCCCGCAGTGCTTCGGGAATTCGCTATGAGTCCGAAGGTGAGGATGGAACTTATATTCTGCGATCCAAAGGGTGGGATGCGATGGTCAGTTTTCTGGCGACGGGCGACGCCGCCAGAGAACAGGATATTCTGAAAGGCTGTTCCAGCCGCTGATCAGGCGTTCGCTTCGCGGATCTTGTCTGCGGCGTCTTTGCTATAGCCAACACCGTTGTCGTCGAACAACGTGTCCAGTTCGCCCGACAAAGTCATCTCGGTGATGATGTCGCAACCACCAACGAATTCGCCTTTGACGTAAAGCTGGGGCACGGTCGGCCAGTCGGAATAATCCTTGATGCCCTGGCGTACGTTTTCATCAGCCAGAACATTCACATCCGTGTAATCGACGCCCATAAAATTCAGCACTCCGGCCACACGGGATGAGAACCCGCATTGCGGCATTTCCTTGGTGCCTTTCATATACAACACCACATCATTGGCTTTGACGGTTTCGTCGATCTGGGTCTTAACGTCGGTCATTTCGCGTTTCCTTTGCTCTTCGGCATCATCGCTTTGGCATAAACTTGAGGATCTAACGGGACACGGTATTGCGTGGAATGCCCACCTCCGGACCCGCCGGAATCATAGATTGTAAAGATCGTGCGATATCCTAATCCGGGAAGAGTTCCTCGCTTGGATTGAAGGTCATTCTTGGATCGGCTTCGTGCCAGCAGCGCCGTCAAGATTATGACGGCTGCACTGCCAACTATGACACCAAATCCAAGCTCCATATTACTCCGGCACTTTCGTCGTCAACGCCAGCGCGTGCAACTTTCCATCTGGGCCGTCCATTTTACCTTTCAAGGCCGCATAAACTGCACGCTGCTGCTGAACCCGGTTTTTTCCCCGAAAACTCTCATCCACGACCATGGCGGACATATGCACACCGTCGCTGCCGCCGACTTGAATTTCCGCATCCGGAAAAGCTTCGCGCAGCAGGTGTTCGATTTCGTGGGCGCTCATCGGCATGTAGGTTTCTCCTGAAAGTCTTTCCCAAGATGTAGAGCGCCCGGACGGGGCGCGCAAGGGTGTGGTGCAAGGCTGAAACGCACAAAACCCGCGCTTGGGCTAGCGCAGGTTTCGCAATGCAAAGCCAGGTAAAGATCAGGCGACGGCAGCGGCAAAGCTGTTACGGAACGTCCCGGTCAATTCCTCCAACGAGGCTTCCGAGCTTCCGATGCGGACCGCGTCACCGGTGAAACGACCGACCGAGGCCACAGCCACACCTGCCTGACCCGCGGCAATCATCAATGCTTCGGCCTGATCAAAGTTGCAGGCGACCAGATACCGGGCCTGATCTTCGCCAAACAGGAACTCGGTCGAGGCATCGTCGAGGCAGACGCCCACGCCCGCGGCTTCGGCCAGTTCAAACGCGGCCAGCGCAAGGCCACCATCGCCCAGATCGGTGCAGGCTTTGATCATCTCGCGGTTCGCGCGGATGAAATCGCCGTTAAGCTTTTCGGCTTCGAGATCAACATAGGGCGCGTCGCCGTCTTCGCGGTTGAACACCTCGGCCAGCAACGCGGATTGTCCCAGATGACCACCGGTTTCGCCAATGACCAAAGCGACATGGCCGTCACGTACTTCGTTGCCGATGATGTCGTCGGTATGGGCCAGCAGGCCAACCGCGCCGATGGTCGGCGTGGGCAGGATCGCCTGACCGTCGGTCTCGTTATACAGCGAGACATTGCCCGACACGATGGGCATATCCAGCGCGGCGACGGCCTGACCAATGCCTTTGATCGCGCCGACGAACTGGCCCATGATCTCGGGCTTTTCGGGGTTTCCGAAGTTCAGGTTGTCAGTGGTCGCCAGCGGAGTGGCACCCACAGCGGTCAGGTTGCGATAAGCTTCGGCCACAGCTTGCTTGCCGCCCTCAATCGGGTTGGCGCGGACATAGCGGGGGGTCACGTCGCTGGTGAAGGCCAGCGCCTTGTCGGTGCCATGCACGCGGACCATGCCCGCGCCCAGACCCGGCGTGCGGGCGGTGTCGGCCATGACCATGGTGTCGTATTGTTCATACACCCACTGCTTGCCTGCGTAGTTCGGCGAGGCGAGCAGGGCGCGCAACCCGTCAATCGGGTCGATCTGAGGGACTTCGGCCAGGTCCTCAGCTGCAGGTGTTTCGACCCACGGGCGGTCATACTCGGGCGCAGTCGAGGAGAGTTTCGACAGGACTAGATCAGCTTTGACCTCGCCATTGTGGAGGATCAGGAACCGGTCCTCGGCAATGGTTTCGCCGACGATGGCAAAGTCCAGATCCCATTTTTCGAACACGGCGCGGGCCTCGGCTTCAAGCTCGGGCTTGAGGACCATCAGCATCCGTTCCTGCGATTCCGACAGCATCATCTCGTAAGCCGTCATGTTTTCTTCGCGCTGGGGGACGTTCTCAAGGTCCAGACGCACACCAAGGCCACCCTTGTCGCCCATCTCAACTGCCGAACAGGTTAGGCCAGCCGCACCCATATCCTGAATCGAGATCACGGCACCCGTCTGCATCAACTCCAGCGTCGCCTCCATCAGGCGCTTTTCGGTGAAGGGGTCGCCAACCTGAACGGTGGGACGCTTTTCTTCGATGGTGTCGTCGAACTCGGCCGAGGCCATGGTCGCGCCGCCCACACCATCGCGGCCAGTTTTGGCACCCAGATAAACGACGGGCATGCCGACGCCCGAGGCAGCCGAGTAGAAAATCTTGTCGCTGTCGGCCAGACCTGCGGCAAAGGCGTTTACAAGGCAGTTGCCGTTATAGGCAGGGTGAAAGCGAACCTCACCACCCACGCAAGGCACGCCGAAACAATTGCCATAGCCGCCGATACCCTCGACCACGCCATTCACCAACTGACGGGTTTTGTGGTGGCCGGGTTCACCGAAGGACAGGGCGTTCATCGACGCGATAGGCCGCGCGCCCATGGTGAAGACGTCGCGCAAGATGCCGCCCACGCCGGTCGCCGCGCCCTGATAAGGCTCGATATACGAGGGGTGGTTGTGGCTTTCCATTTTGAACACCACGGCCTGGCCGTCCCCGATATCGACCACGCCCGCATTCTCACCCGGACCACAGATCACTTGTGGGCCAGAGGTGGGCAGGGTGCGCAGCCATTTCTTGGAGGATTTGTACGAACAATGCTCGTTCCACATGGCCGAGAAGATGCCCAGCTCGGTGAAGGTCGGCTCTCGCCCGATGATCTCGAGGATCATGTCATATTCGTCGGGCTTCAGCCCATGTGCAGCAATCAGATCCGGGGTGATGGCGGGCTCTTGCATCGTCTGTCCTGTGTCCAAAGGGGCCGAGATTGCGCGCCTTTTAGGGCAAGGACGCGCCCGTGGGAAGGGTCAAGTCACCGCAGGGCGGTTTAGATGAAGAAAAACGGGCCATGCAATACTGCACGGCCCGATAATCGGTTAAGAATGCACCGGGTCAGGCGGGTGCTTCACCCTTGTTGACGGCATCTGCAGCGGCTGCACCGACGGCGGCTTTTTGCTCCTCGGTCAGGTTCTCAGCCTCTTCCAATCCGGGGATCGCCACGCGAACTTCCCGGCGGGCAAAGTCGATGCCGTTTTCCTTGAAGGCCGCTTTCACGCGATTGAAGATTTCCTTGCGCAACGTGAATTGCTTGCCCGGTTTGGCCATGAACTTACCCCGGATGATCATGCCGACATCGTCGAAATCGAACACACCCTGAGATTTGAAAGGCTGAAGGAATCCGTCTTTGTGCACTTCGTCTGCCATCATCTCGGCCCCGATCTTCTTGAAGATTTTCTTGACCTTGTTTGGATCGGTGTCGAATGGAACGGTGAACTTCAGCTTCATGATGACCCAGTCGCGGCTGAAATTGGTCAGCTTTTGAATCTCGCCGTAGGGGATCGTGTGAACCGGTCCGCGATGGTGGCGCAGTTGCATGGAGCGGATCGAAATTTTCTCGACTGTACCCATTGTGCCGCCAACATCGACATATTCACCGACGCGGAAAGCATCATCTATCAGGAAGAAGATGCCCCCGACGATATCGGCCACCAGTTTCTGCGCGCCAAAACCAATGGCCAGACCCAGAACACCAGCACCGGCCAGCAGCGGGGTGATATTGATGCCCAACGCCCCCAACGCCAGCAGCACAAAGATAACCGCGATCGAGACCTGTGCCGTCACGCGAAGCAGGGGCAGGACCGTCGCCAGACGAGACCCACCGGTACCGCCGCCTTCGCCAGCTTCCTCGTCGGGGCTTTGTTCGGCTGCGGTTTGTTCTTTGGCCAGGCGCCGGTTGATCCACAGGGATACCGCCTCGTTCAGGATGTAACCGACTGCGATGATGATAAAGAACTGAATGACCTTGCTGCCAGATTCCGTGCCACCGCCCGCAATTTCCTGCAGATCCAGATCCCAGGCGTTTGCGATCATCAGAATGATCAGGATACCGGCCAGAACACGGCCAATGCGGATATAGCTGCGCTTGGTCGACTTGTAGGCGCGTTCTGCAACCGGTCCATCGCCCAGCATCGGAGGCTGAAGGTGCCGTACCAGCCCACGGATCAGCGTATCCAGAGCCGGAGCAATCAGGAGCCAGAACATGGTGGTGAAATGTGCGCCGTGCGCCAGCAACTCGAACACGGCGGGGTTACGCTGCGCCGAGAGGTACTCAACAAGCAGCCATGTGCCTGCCGAAACACCGATGGCCAGATAGGGATAAAGACGCGCGACTTCTTCGTCGAAACGCGTGCGATCCGGGTCTGACCCGCGCATCATGTCAGACAGCCCATCCCGCGCACGCCATGCGATCACGCCGATATAGATATGGATCGCTGTATTAAGCCAGAACCCCAAACGGGATTCACCCGGCATGACACCGTTCAGCGCGTTGAAGTCCAGAATGAACAGCGTGAAGCCGATCAGCAGGAACAGGCCAATCAGGTTCCGATGCAGGTATTTTGCCCAATGGTCATCGACATTCACAAGCCGCAGGTCGTGCTGCCTGGGGGCCAGAATGAACCGCGAGATCGCCGCGCCCAAACGCGGGAACCAGATCATATAGAAAACGAAGGGGGCGGCCTGAGCGATCTGTTGTTCGTTCAACAACTGCCGTCCGACAAAAACGAGGGTGTAGTAGAAGACGAGCAGACCCAGAAATTCGCAAAGGAACCGCTTGAACAGAAAGGTCACCGCCCCACGCAGGTTAGATGAGGCGTCCCCGTCTACAACCTTGATCCAACGGCGCGTCCACAGCCCGACCACGTTTTCCGCCGCATACCCGATCGCCAGCGCCAGGAAGGTAAACCCAAACAGCGACATGAGGCCATTTGAGCCGAAAGTCGCTCCGAAATTCGAGAAAGCTTCGACCTGAGCACTCACCAGAAGGGGAATTTTCCGGATCACGTCCAGCCACGAGGCTGTCATGCTGGTGAAAGTGTCTGAAATCGTCTGGATCAGACCCTTCCTGGCCTCGGTGGTTTCGGCCTGTTGAGCCGCCACAGCATCGAGGCGTTCCAGAAGGATAGCGCGCACCTGATCGTCAGACATGCGCGCCACAAGGTCGTCCACCTGTTCGGGCGTTAGATCCTCGGGAATTGAGACGGATGCTGTTGAGCCGGACGTTCCGCTTTCCTGAGCGGCGATAGGCCCTGAAAGTAAAATAACTGACAGCATCGCCAAAAGCAGGCGAAATGGGTGAAACATCGAATCTGTCCTCGAACACAAGTATTGGTATTTTTCCGGGATCATAGGTCTAAGTGCCCGGCATTCCCAGATGTTTCACCGGTTCAAGGGTCGTGTTGACGCTCTAAAGCAAAAAAAAGGCCGAGCACTAAGCTCGGCCGTAGTCCAACAGGGAGGTATGAAGATGATGAGCGTTTCAGCATCACCGCCTTCGAGTGCTCATTTAGGGATCAGTTTGTGAACGATCAAGATTTTTCAGCCTGATCAATGGGAATGTCCGCTATGCTTTTTGTGCATAGCTATAGTTTTCCCATTTGCTTCAACTGCTTGCGTTGTTCAATAATTTCATCCTGAACAAAGTCGCGGAACGCCGCTACGCGCTTGGAATGGCGCAATTCCTCGGGGTAGGCGAGGTAAACAGGGACATCGGCGGTCTCGATATCAATCAAAATCGGAACCAAATGCGGGAAATCCTGTGTCACATAGTCCGGCAAGACGCCGATACCCAGATTGTGCAAAACACCCTGCAACACGCCGAAATAGTTGTTCACAGTCAGCAATGATCCCGGATTGTAGGTCATTAGATGGCGAACCATTGAAGCGCTTGCGCCAACTTGCGGGGCCGCAGGTGTTTGGCAGATCAGCCGGTGGGTCGAGATTTCCTCAAGCGTCTCGGGTGTTCCATTCTCGGCTAGGTATTCCTTAGTCGCGTAAAGTTGCATCTGCACGGTCATCAGCCGTTTGCGCACAAGATCAGCTTGGCTGGGTTCCTTCATACGGATGGCAACGTCAGCCTCACGCATTGGCAGGTCCAGCACGCGTTCTTCCAGCATCAGGTCGATATTCAGGTCAGGATATTGCTCGTAGAGTTTCGGGAGGCGTGGCGCCAGCCAAAGCGTGCCGAATCCAAAGGTTGTAGTGACGCGCAGAACACCAAAAACCTCTTCTTCACTGTCGCGGATGCGCGCGGCCGCCGCGTCCAGACGTTTGGACATGGCCGAGGTTGCATCAAACAGAAGCTCACCCTGTTCCGTCAGGATCAGGCCACGGGCGTGGCGGTGAAACAGGGTCGAATCAAGTGACTCTTCCAGCGCCCGAATTTGGCGGCTCACGGCTGATTGCGACAGGTTCAATCGGTCTCCTGCATGGGTCAGACTGCCTGCATCGGCAACTGCATGAAATATCCTAAGCTTGTCCCAGTCCATCGCCGCAACTTTCGTTATCCTGCGGAATGCCTATATGAAATAGGTAACAACTTCCACATTCAAACGGTGAAATCCTTATGTTTCAGAGGATAAACTCTATACAGGTCAGGAATTGTGACCTAATATGTGTATAAATGAAGCACACTGATCTGACGAGGGGAGACGTCTGATGAGTCAGCCACTGATATCGCTGAATGACCGGTTCGATCTGGAGAAGAACCCTGTTCTGCTGAACGGAACTCAGGCTTTGGTGCGCCTGATGTTGATCCAGAAGGCACGGGACCAACAGGCGGGATTGAACACTGCGGGCTTGGTGACCGGATATAGGGGATCACCGCTTGGGGCGGTCGATCAGCAGATGATCCGCGCACAAAAGCAATTGGCTGAAAGCGATGTCACTTTTCAATACGGTTTGAACGAAGACCTTGCCGCCACAGCGCTTTGGGGCAGCCAACAAGCTGGGTTGCGCGGGGATGGCAAATACGACGGCGTGTTCGGGCTTTGGTACGGGAAAGGACCCGGCGTTGACCGCTCTGGTGATGTGATGCGCCATGCGAATATGGCGGGAACGGCCAAGCACGGCGGCGTTCTAATGGCGATGGGTGACGACCACACGGGTGAAAGCTCGACCGTATTGCACCAATCCGAATGGTCGCTGGTCGATACGTATATGCCCGTGGTCAGCCCGGCCGGAGTTCAGGAAATTCTGGATTATGGCGTCTACGGATTTGCTCTCAGCCGGTTTGCTGGCGTCTGGGTTGGTCTGAAGACGATGAAGGACACGATCGAAGTGACATCGGTCGTGGATGGCAGTGCGGACCGAATGAAAGTGGTGACACCGGACTTTGAGATGCCTGAGGGCGGCTTGAATATTCGGCTTGGCGACACGCCGCATCTGCAAGAGGCGCGGATCATCGACTATAAGCGGTTTGCGGCAGAAACATTCTCACGCGCCAACAAGATGGACAAGCGGGTTTGGGGCAAGCCGGGAGCCAAGATCGGTCTCGTCGCCGCAGGCAAGAACTGGCTCGACCTTGTACATGCTATGTCACTTTTGAATATCGACGCGGCCGAGGCTGAACGGCTTGGGATCACGACCTACAAGGTCGGGCAGACATTTCCGCTGGACATGACCGGTTTTCACGAATGGGCCGAGGGGCTGGACCTGATCGTGATCGTCGAGGAAAAGCGCAAGCTGATCGAGGTGCAGGTCAAAGAGGCCATTTTCGATGATCGCCGGGGACGCCGTGTTTACGGCTGGTACAAGGGTGGCGCAGGTACGCTGCACCGGGAAGAGCTGTTCCCGACCCGTGGCGCGCTTGATCCGATCATGATCGCCGAAAAACTGGGTGAGATTCTGATTGAGGAAGGCCGTGAGACGGACGGCATTCGCGGCGGCCTCGCCAAGCTGTCCGAAGCGCGCCGCGCCGATAATGCCGAAGAGATCGCGACCCGCCTTCCGTATTTCTGCTCGGGCTGCCCGCATAACAGCTCAACCAAAGTGCCTGACGGCAGCCGGGCTTATGCCGGTATCGGGTGCCACTACATGGTTCAGTGGATGGATCGGAATACGTCCGGCTTTACCCAAATGGGCGGAGAGGGCGCGAATTGGATCGGTGAAGAACCGTTTTCGACCACCCAGCATGTTTTCCAGAACCTTGGGGATGGCACCTATAACCATTCCGGGGTGCAGGCCATTCGTGCGGCGTTGTCTGCGGGAACGAACATCACCTTCAAGATCCTGTTCAATGACGCTGTTGCCATGACCGGCGGGCAAGGCAACGAGGGCGACCTGACCGCAGTGCGGATCGTGGCCGAGGTCAAGGCCATGGGCGTGAAGGATGTCGCTTTGGTCTATGATGAGAAAGAGGACGTGAACTTCAAAGCTCTACCTGCCGGGGTCGAGACATTTGAACGCGCGGAACTGATGCAGGTTCAGGAACGGTTCCGTGACATCGAAGGCGTTTCCGTTATCGTCTATGTACAGACTTGTGCCGCTGAAAAACGTCGGCGTCGCAAGCGCGGTACGTTCCCCGATCCGGACAAGCGGGTGTTCATCAATACTGATATCTGCGAGGGCTGCGGGGATTGCGGTGTTCAGTCGAACTGTGTGTCGATCGTGCCCCACGAGACGGAACTGGGGCGCAAGCGTGCGATTGATCAATCCAGTTGCAACAAGGACTTTTCCTGTCTGAAAGGGTTTTGCCCGTCTTTTGTTACTTTGGAAGGGGCGGAAATCCGTAAGGAAGCCACGACCGAGATTGACCTTCCAGATCTGCCTTTGCCCACTTTGCCGACGATCCACGGCACCCATAATGTGGTGATCACCGGAATTGGCGGCACCGGGGTCGTGACACTTGGCGCGGTTCTGGCGCAGGCGGCTCAGGTCGACGGCAAAGGCGCCGGAATGATGGAGATGGCGGGGCTGGCGCAGAAAGGTGGCGCGGTCCACATCCATTGCCGTCTGGCCAACAAGCCCGAAGACATCAGCGCAATCCGCGTGGCCACGGGTGAAGCGCATACATTGATTGGCGGTGACCTTGTCGTATCTGCCGGGTCCAAGACACTTGGCCTGACCCGTGCAGGTCAGACAGGGGCGGTCGTAAACAGCCACGAGACGGTCACGGGTGACTTTACCCGAGATACCAAGTTCCGCATACCGGGTGACAGGCTGGAACTGGCATTGCAGGCGCGTTTGAAAGATGACGTTTCATTGTTCGATGCCACGGAACTTGCACGTGCTGTTATGGGGAATTCGATCTATTCCAACATGATGGTGTTTGGGGCCGCGTGGCAGCGCGGGTTGCTGCCAATCAGCCACGAAGCTGTTCTGACGGCCATTGAGCTGAACGGAACAGCGGTCGAGCGTAACAAACGGGCGTTCGACATTGGACGCTGGGCTGTTTTACACCCCGAAAAGGTCAGTGAAATTCTACGTCCCAAGGTCGCAGAATTGCCCAAAACCCTGGATCAACTGATCGAGTTCAGGGCGAACCACCTATCCGAGTACCAAAGTGCTCGGCTGGCAAAGCGGTATCGGAAGCTGATTGACGCGTTCGAGGATGCAGAAATCAAAGAAGCCGCCGCAAAAGGGTATCACAAGCTTCTGTCCTATAAGGATGAATACGAGGTCGCCCGCTTGCTGTTGTCCAGCCGCGAAAAGGCCGCTGCTGAATTCGACGGGGATTTCAAGATGACCTTCCATCTTGCCCCCCCGTTGCTGGGCGGCACCGGACCGGATGGACGCCCGCGCAAACGCGATTTTGGAGAATGGATGTTGGGTCCGCTAAAGTTGATGAGCAAGTTCAAGTTCCTGCGCGGTACTCCGTTGGATATCTTCGGCTATAGCGCGGAACGGCGCATGGAGCGTGCCTTGATCAAGCAATATGAGCGCGATTTCAAAGAGGTGTCTTCGCTGATAACACCACAGACAAAAGACGCCGTAGTTGCGCTGGCCCAGTTGCCGCTAGATATTCGGGGCTTCGGACCGGTCTTGAAGGAAAACGAGGCCAAGGCCGCCAAGCGCCGTGAAGAATTGTTGGCAACGATCCGAAGCGGAGGGCCCGACATGCGCGCGGCAGCCGAGTAAATCGTCACAGCCCTGTCACGATCTCTAGGCAAACTTGTTACCTGCACATAAATAGCAGGCAACAAACCCCGGAGACGTCCATGCCCTCGCGCCGCCATGTCGCTCGTGACATTTCTTATGCCTATTCCGCCGAGACCAAAAGTGGACGCATGGTCATTAAGTTGATGGAGAATACCACGGGCCGGATGCGGTTGATCAAGCGGGCTGACGGGTACGAAAAAGAGGTCGCCAACGGGCGCGATTTCTGGTCGGTCATGGTGGATCGGTACGGGCTTTCTCTGGATGTGGTCGGCGGGTCGCTGTCGCATATTCCCAAGACCGGGCCACTGATCCTGATTGCCAATCACCCCTATGGCATTCTGGACGGGATGATGATGGGCCATATGCTGTCCCAGACCAGGGACGATTTCCGAATTCTGGCGCACAGAGTGTTTCGCAAGGCAGAGGACCTGAACCGCATCATCCTGCCGATTTCGTTTGATGAGACGAAAGAGGCGATGAAACTGAACCTCGAAACACGGAAAACGGCGCTGAATTATCTGGGTGAGGGTGGCGCAATCGGCATTTTTCCCGGTGGTACCGTCAGTACCGGGGTCAAGCCGTTCTCGTACCCGATGGATCCGGGGTGGCGGGGGTTTACGGCGCGGATGGTTGCCAAGTCGAACGCCACCGTGGTGCCTGTCTTTTTCGACGGCCACACCTCGCGCCTGTTCCAAATCGCCAGCCATCTGCACAGCACCTTGCGAATGGGTTTGCTGATCAAAGAGTTCAAAAAGCGCGTCGATACCCCGGTCAAAGTGGTAGTCGGAGAGCCGATTGGCCGCGACGTTCTGGACCCTTTGGCAAAGGATACGCGCAAGATGATGGATTTCCTGCGCAAAGCCACGTATGAGCTGTCTCCGAAGCCGTTAAAGTCTTATGACTACGGTTATGAATTCGAGGAACGGCATCGCGCCTGAAGGGGCAAATGGCAGTAGGTATTTTTGATTCTGGTTTGGGCGGTCTTACCGTTCTGGACGCCGCGCGGAAACGTCTGCCGGACGTGGATTTTCTGTATTACGCAGACAGCGCACATGCGCCTTACGGGGTGCGGGATGCGGAAAACATCTATGATCTGACACGCGGTGCCGTGAACGATCTATGGAATCGCGGCTGTGATTTGGTGATTCTGGCGTGCAATACGGCAAGTGCTGCCGCGCTGCGCCGGATGCAGGAGGAAGGCGTGCCCGAGGGTAAGCGGGTTCTGGGTGTGTTCGTTCCTTTGATTGAGGCGCTGACAGAACGTCAGTGGGGCGACAACAGCCCCCCGCGCGAAGTCGCCGTGAAACATGTCGCCCTGTTTGCAACACCTGCCACCGTCTCCAGCCGGGCGTTTCAGCGCGAACTGGCATTCCGGGCGATCGGCGTGGACGTCGAAGCTCAGGCCTGCGGCGGTGTGGTGGACGCGATCGAGGATGGCGACATGATCCTGGCCGAGGCATTGGTGCGCAGCCATGTCGATGCGCTGAAACGCAAGATGCCGGAACCGCAGGCCGCAATTCTTGGCTGCACGCATTATCCGCTGATGGCGGACACGTTCCAGCAGGCGCTTGGCACCGATGTGCAGGTGTTCAGCCAGGGGGATCTGGTCGCGGAAAGTCTGGCGGATTACCTGCAGCGCCACCCCAGGATGCTTGGCGAAGGAAAAGGCGGTTTTCTGACGACCGGAAAGCCAGAGGTTGTCAGTGATCGCGCGACACAGTTCCTCCGACGACAAATCACATTCGAGGCCGCCTGACTTAGGTCAAGGATTGTTCAAGGCTGGCCCCTTAGTTCAAAGATCGTCACTTTGGCGGTCGTGATATGTGACACTCAGAAACAAGAGGTCTCAGATGACCCATAAAATCGCAATTCTGGGCGCTTCGGGATATACCGGCGCTGAACTGGTTCGGTTGATCGCCGAACATCCGAATATGGAAATCACCGCTTTGGCGGCCGAGCGCAAGGCGGGCCAGTCGATGGCACAGGTTTTTCCTCATCTGCGCCATATGGACCTGCCGGATCTGTGCAAGATTTCCGAAATCGACTTTTCACAAGTCGACCTGTGTTTTTGCGCGCTGCCGCATAAAACCAGTCAGGAGGTTATTCGCGATCTGCCCAAAGGGTTGAAGATCGTTGATCTGTCTGCAGATTTTCGACTGCGCGACCCCGATGAATATGAAAAGTGGTACGGCAATTCGCACGTGGCCTTGGAGCAGCAAGACGAGGCCGTCTATGGCTTGACAGAGTTCTATCGCGACGACATTCGCCAAGCTCGGCTGGTTGCAGGAACGGGGTGTAACGCCGCGACCGGCCAATATGTGCTGCGCCCACTGATCTCGAACGGAGTGATTGATCTGGACGACATCGTACTGGACCTCAAATGCGCGGTGTCGGGGGCAGGGCGTTCGCTCAAGGAAAACCTGCTGCACGCGGAGCTTAGCGAAGGGTATACCGCTTACGCAGTAGGAGGCACGCATCGGCACCTTGGAGAATTCGACCAAGAGTTTTCCGCCTTGGCGGGTCGCCCTGTGCATGTTCAGTTTACGCCGCACTTGATACCGGCGAACCGGGGAATTCTGGCGACCACCTACGTCAAAGGCGATCCTGCCAGCGTCTATGAGACATTGGTCAAAACCTATGAGGATGAACCCTTCATCCAGATGCTGCCTTTCGGCGAAACGCCTTCGACGCACCATGTAAGAGGCTCGAATTTCTGCCATATCGGGGTGGTCGCAGACCGGATCGAACGCCGCGCCATAGTCATCGGTGCCCTGGATAACCTGACAAAAGGTAGCAGTGGCCAAGCCTTGCAGAACGCCAACCTGATGCTAGGTGAAGTTGAAACCGCCGGTCTGATGATGGCCCCTCTGTTCCCGTGAGGATATCATGAAGTCACTCAAGAAACGTCGTCGCGTCCAAATCATTCTGTTGGCTGTCGTGGCCTTGGTATCCTCGACGGTGTTGATTGGTTGGGCGTTGCAGGATGGGATCAACTTTTTCCGCTCGCCCAGCGAAGTGATTGCTGAACCGCCGAAGCCAACCGAAGTGTTCCGGATCGGTGGCCTTGTCGAAGAAGGTTCCATCGTTCGTGGGCAGGGTGAAACAGTGACATTTGTCGTAACCGACGGTGGCGAAAGCGTGCCCGTTGCCTTTACGGGCGTTCTGCCAGACCTGTTTTCGGAAAATCAGGGCATGGTCGGCACCGGAAGTTACGTCAACGGTGTCTTCGAAGCCACTGAAATTTTGGCAAAACATGATGAGACCTACATGCCAAAAGAAGTGGTGGATGCCCTCAAGGAACAGGGTGTATTCCAACACGCAGACGAAAGCTGATCCAGCGGATTAGGACGTGAGGCAAATGGGCGTTGCGTCTGCACAGAAGGCAGCGCCCTTTCTCGTTTACCCATTTTAACACTTATGTCTGACCGTTCCCTCACATTTTGAAGGAGGGTGCGGTGCGAACGGTTCGACAAATCGCCACACAGATTGTGGCCCGAGAAGGCGGGTTTGTTGATGACCCCGATGACCCGGGCGGTGCAACCAAGTATGGTGTTACAATCCACACGATGCGACGCCTTGGTCTGGATCTTTCCGGTGACGGAAATGTCGGCAGAGAAGATGTTGAGTTGATCAGCAAATCACAGGCGGTCGACATATTCGTCACCCATTATTTCCAGAAGCCACGTCTGGGGATGTTACCTGAGGACCTTCAGCCTTCCGTGTTCGACATGTATGTCAACTCTGGCGCGCAAGCCATTAAAATAATGCAGGTATTATTGTCCGACATGGGGTTTTCCATAGCCGTTGACGGGGTGGTGGGACCGCAAACAGCCCACGCTGCACAAGAAGCCTCGCGGCCCGAACCCCGGGCGCTGAGAGACGCGTATGGTGTGGCGCGAAGGAACTACTATGTTCGATTGGCGGACCGTAGACCTTCGGCCAGAAAATACGCGCGGACGCGGGCAGGCGGCAAAGGTGGCTGGATACGTCGGGCCGAGGAATTTATCTCGCCTGTTTACCATTTGAGTGATGCAGAATTTCAGACAAGGGTGGCGGCATGGGGCTGATCTCCGAGATTTTGACGTTCCTGTTCGGTAGCGGAAGGAATGTTGTTCGCGAAACAACAGAGGTTTTTCGCCAGAACGCCGAGAATGCGGCTGTTCGTGATCTGAGCCTGCAACAACAGGCAATGCACCAATTCGGTGCGGAATTCAGTGTGGCGCGCAAAAGCAGGTACGATCAGACAATCGACGGGCTCAATCGTCTGCCACGACCAGCGCTGGCCTTTGGTACGCTTGGTTTGTTTATCGCCGCCATGGTTGACCCGCTTTGGTTCGCAGCCCGAATGCAGGGGATTGCTCTGGTTCCTGAACCGTTATGGTGGTTGTTGGGCGTGATCGTTTCCTTCTATTTTGGCGCGCGCCATCAGGCCAAGGCGCAAGACCTGCAAAGAGAACTCTCCGCAACTGTTCTGCGCGCGCCCAAAGTAGCCGAAAACATTAGGTTACTTGAAGGAATGCGCACCGAGGCGATAGGTTCAGCGGACCCCGGCACAGACGCGGAATTGGCCGAAAACGCGCTTTACCCCGACACAAACCGCGCACTTGAAGACTGGAGGCGTCAGCGAACCGGCTGATGCCGCGACACTATGCTCGCTCCTCAGGGGCGAAAGTGATTGGTGATCGCCCCGCATCAGGATTATATCCGGGGCCATGATTACAGAACTCGGTCACTTTACCCTGATACTCGCCTTCCTCGTCGCGATTGTTCAGACTGTTTTCCCACTGATTGGCGCGGGCTACCGTTGGACAGGCTGGATGAAGTTCGGCGAAACGGCCGCGGTCGCCCAATTCGCGTTGGTCGCATTTTCCTTTGGGGCGCTGGTCTGGGCGTTTGCGACGTCGGACTTTTCGCTGCGCATCGTGGTGGAAAACAGCCATTCGCTGAAGCCGATGCTGTACAAGATCAGCGGAACCTGGGGAAACCATGAAGGGTCGATGCTTTTGTGGGTCCTTATCGTTGCGTTGTTTGGGGCTATGGCTGCCTTCTTTGGTGCAGGTTTGCCACCCACGCTAAAGGCGCGCGTTCTGTCAGTGCAGGCCGCAATTGGTGTCGCGTTTTATGCGTTCATCCTGTTCACGTCGAATCCCTTCGACCGGCTCATCGTCGCCCCATTCGACGGGCAAGACCTGAACCCACTGCTGCAAGATCCGGGTTTGGCGTTTCACCCCCCATTTTTGTATCTTGGCTATGTGGGCCTGAGCATGGCCTTCAGCTTTGCCGTTGCCGCCTTGATCGAAGGGCGTATCGACGCGGCATGGGGCCGTTGGGTCCGACCATGGACCTTGGCAGCCTGGATATTCCTGACCATTGGCATCGCTTTGGGATCGTGGTGGGCCTATTACGAATTGGGCTGGGGTGGTTTCTGGTTCTGGGACCCGGTTGAAAACGCCTCGTTCATGCCGTGGCTTTTGTCGGCGGCCTTGTTGCACTCGGCCATCGTCGTTGAAAAACGCGAAGCCTTGAAAAGCTGGACGATTCTTCTGGCCATCATAGCCTTTGGCTTTTCTCTTATCGGAACATTTATTGTCCGATCCGGCCTGCTGACATCGGTTCATGCCTTCGCGAATGACCCCGAACGCGGTGTGTTCATCCTGTTCATTCTCGTGATCTTCATCGGCGGCGCGCTGACCGTGTTCGCGGCACGCGCACAGGCGATGGAGGCGAAGGGCGTCTTCGGTATGGTCAGCCGCGAAAGCGCGTTGGTTCTTAACAATATCCTGCTGGCGGTAAGCTGCTTTGTCGTTTTCTTCGGAACCATGTGGCCCATGGTTGCGGAAATGGCGTTTGACCGGAAGCTGTCTGTTGGTCCTCCGTTCTTCAACGCGGCCTTTACGCCGTTCATGATTGCCTTGGGAATAGCCCTGCCAGTTGGGGCCATGCTGCCATGGAAACGCGGCAAGATTGCGAAAGCCGCGTATTCTTTGCGCTTTGCCTTTGTTCTGGCGGTCGCGCTGGCGCTGTTGGTCTGGGCAATGCAAACCGGGCGCAGCGCGCTGGGGCCCGCAGGTCTGTTCCTGGGCGCATGGATAACCTTTGGCGCGGCCGTAGACCTTTGGAGCCGAACGGGACGCAACGGAAATCTGTCACGCTTGTTCCGCCTTCCCGGTGCGGATTGGGGCAAAGCCGTCGCACACACAGGTCTGGGCGTTACCATGTTTGCCATAGCGGGCCTTACCGCATGGGAGGTTGAGGATATCCGCGTCGCGCAACCGGGAAAACCGTTTGATGTTGGGCAGTTCACGTTCACATTGGAAGACGTCCGGCGGGTAGAGGGACCGAACTACTTCTCAACCATGGCCGAAGTTCTGGTGGAAAAGGACGGACGACCCGTTGCAACCCTATACCCAGAGAAACGAGACTACCCGGTTGCCAGAATGCCCACCACCGAAGCCGCGATCGACTATCGTTTCCTGCGCGATGTGTATGTCGTGATCGGTGATCAGCAGGCTGATGGCGGTTGGGTGATGCGAACCTATATCAAACCTCTGGCCAATTGGATTTGGGGGGGATGTATCCTTATGGCCCTTGGTGGCTTTATCAGCTTGTCAGACCGCCGGTTCCGTGTGGCCGCAGGTGCTCGCAAGGCCCCATCGGGCGGAGTACCCGCAGAATGATAAGGCTGTTTTTGATCCTCGCGTTTTTTGCCTCGCCGCTCTGGGCGGTTCAACCGGATGAAGTTCTGGACGACCCGGTTTTGGAACAACGAGCGCGGGACCTGAGCACCGGTTTGCGGTGCTTGGTATGCCGAAACGAGAGTATTGACGAAAGCAACGCCGATCTCGCCCGTGACCTGCGCCTGTTGCTAAGGGAAAGGCTGGTGGCAGGTGACACCGATGATGAGGCGATTGAATTCATCGTGGATCGTTACGGTGAGTACGTTCTGTTGAAGCCGACCACGTCAGGGGCAAACATCGTGTTGTGGCTGGCCGGTCCGATCATGTTGCTGATTGCGGCAGGTCTGGGGTTGGGCTTTTTGCGCAAGCGGTCAAAGGCGCAACAGACCTCGGGCGGTGACGCCCTGACCGACGCGGAAAAAGAGCGGTTAGAACAAATTCTTAAAGACTGACGTTTCGTCGGGCTTTTCCTCCCAGGGTAATTGAGTCAGGGTCGCCGCAAATCCAGAACGAACGGGAGGAACGCATGGACTACGAAACGCTGCTTTTGGACGTTGCCGATGATCTGGCAGTAGTCACCTTGAACCGGCCAGACAAAATGAACGCGATGACTGCGCTGATGCGGGCCGAAGTCACGCATGCCATGAAACACGCAGCGCGCAATGCGCGAGCTGTTGTTCTGACGGGTGCGGGTGACGCATTTTGTTCCGGTCAGGATTTGGGGGATTCCTCAAGCACAGGCAAAATTGATCTGGAGCGGACTCTACGCGATGAGTATGAGCCGATGCTCGAGACGGTCTATAACTGTCCGGTTCCGACTATTGCGGCGGTGAACGGTGCGGCGGCTGGGGCAGGGGCGAACCTTGCGCTGTGTGCCGACGTCGTGATTGCGACGGAAAGCGCGTATTTCCTGCAGGCGTTTGCGCGCATTGGGCTGCTGCCCGACGCGGGTGGCACATGGTTCACACCTCGGCAAATGGGTTTTGCCAAGGCCATGGGTGCAGCCCTTTTCGCCGAAAAGATCAGCGCACAGCAGGCGGACGACTGGGGTTTGATCTGGGAAGCCGTTCCCGATGACGAATTCGAGGCGCATTGGCGCAAGCGCGCAGCCTACCTTGCCAAAGGTCCTACCGCCGGGTTTGGAGCCATCAAGCAAGCAATCCGGGGCACCTACGACAAAACGCTGAGTCAGCAACTGGAAATCGAGGCGCATCTGCAAGGCGAATGCGGACGATCTCGTGACTTTGCCGAAGGAGTGGTGGCCTTCATGCAAAAACGCCCTCCGAAATTCGAGGGGCGCTGAACCTTAGGCACGGCGACGGCGGCGTGTCCTGCGTTCGGGCACGGCGTCTTCACCGGTGCCGTCCGAGGCTGACGAAAACGGCCCCAATGCATCGGTAATCTGATCCAGAGTAGGGCGTGAACCACGTGAAGTGGTATCAAGGGCCTCGCGCATCTTTCGCAGGTGCGCTGGCATGGTGCCGCAGCAACCGCCAATAATCGTTGCACCGGAATCGCGCGCCATCGCAGCATATTGCCCCATCAACTCGGGCGTGCCGTCATAGTGGATATGGCCGTTGACGTATTTCGGGATGCCTGCATTACCCTTTGAGATCACCGGGCGCTCGGTCCCTTGGGCCACAAAACCAAGAACGGTGCGCAGGATGTCAGACGCACCGGTGCCGCAGTTCGCACCAAATGCGACAGGTGGATTCGGCAGTGTTTCAACCAATTGGGCCAAGTCAGCCGAGGTGACGCCCATCATGGTCCGCCCGGCGGTGTCAAAGCTCATCGTACCACACCAGGGCATGTCAGCCATTGCAAAGGCTTCGGCCGCGGCCCGAAACTCTTCAGGGGCACTGATCGTCTCAAGCCATAGAACATCGGCGCCACCGGCCTTCAACGCTTCGGCCTGTTCGTGGAACATCTCGACCGCACCAGCATGAGACAGGCTGCCGACCGGTTCCATAATCTCACCCGTAGGACCAACCGAACCAGCAACGATTACGGGGCGTCCGGCTTTGTCCGCGACTTCGCGACCCAGTTCAGCACCGACCTTGTTCAGCTCGGCCACACGGTTTTTGGCATCGTGCAGCTTCAAACGTGCCGAGGTTCCGCCGAACGTGTTGGTCAGAAACAGATCACTGCCTGCATCGACCGAGCCTTGATACAGCGCGGTTATCTTTTCGGGCGCATCCACGTTCCACAGCTCGGGGGCGTCGCCGGATTGCAAACCCATATTGAACAGGTTTGTTCCCGTGGCACCGTCGGCCAGAATCGTATCCTTGGTTTCCAGAAATGTGTTGAGCGCGTTTGTCATTGGGGTTTTCCAGATGTCGGCAGAGCCGAAAAAACTAAGATGCCCCGTCTCTCATGGACGGGGCATCAAATCAAATTCATAAATCTCATGAAGATCATGAGTTGGGCATTGGCCTTACTGAGTTTCGCTCAGAACCTGCGCTTTGGCCTCTGGCAGAAGTTCGGCCATTTTTGCGCGGATTTCTTCGTCGGATGACAAAGAGCCAAGGTCGCCGGACACTTTGCGGACCACATCTTCGTGGCCTACTTCTTCCATATCCGCGATTACGACGGTTTTGGCATAATCTTCAGCCTCAGCACCGGATTTGCCCAGCTTTTCTGCGGCCCACAGGCCCAAAAGCTTGTTGCAGCGCGCCTGTGCCTTGAACTGCATCTCTTCATCATGCGCAAACTTGGCTTCAAAGGCGTTTTCGCGTTCGTCAAACGTGGTCATTGGTTAGGGACCCCTTGGATTACATCTTCTTAATTGATGATATGACTATAGCCGCGCCCGGACGCAAGGTATTTGCGCTGCGTCAAAGCCCCTCGGGTCGTCGAACTTGCGGGAAAGAGGGGCTTGGACTATGAGAGCGCCAAGAAGCAGGGGAAATCCCCGGCTCAACAGTCTGGAAGGGTCGCTTATGGCGCGTCGCAAGAAAATCTACGAAGGCAAAGCCAAGATTCTGTATGAAGGCCCGGAGCCGGGCACAATCGTTCAGTATTTCAAGGATGACGCCACCGCGTTCAACGCGGAAAAGAAGGATGTCATCGACGGTAAAGGCGTTCTGAACAACCGACTGAGCGAATTCTTCATGAACGGCTTGAACCAGATCGGTGTGCCGACCCATTTCATCCGCCGCCTCAATATGCGCGAACAACTGGTTCGTAGCTGCGAGATCGTGCCCCTTGAAGTGATCGTGCGCAACTATGCGGCCGGAACCATGTCCAAACGCCTTGGCATAGCAGAAGGAACGCAATTGCCGCGTCCTATTGTTGAGTATTGCTATAAGGATGACGCTCTGGGTGACCCTCTGGTGACTGAAGAGCACATTGCAGCATTCGGTTGGGCCAGCCAGCAGGACATGGACGATATCCTTAGCCTCGCATTGCGTGTGAACGACTTCATGAGCGGCATGATGCTGGCAGTGGGTATCCGTCTGGTCGACTTCAAGATCGAGATCGGCCGCGTATTCGAGGGCGATTTCCAACGCCTGATCGTTGCTGACGAGATCAGCCCGGATAGCTGCCGCCTGTGGGATATCGAAACGGGCCAGAAATTGGACAAGGACGTATTCCGCCGTGATCTGGGCAGCCTGACGGATGCCTATTCCGAGGTGGCCCGTCGTCTGGGCGTTCTGCCCAAAAGCAACGTGACCAAGCCGACGCTTATTAATTGACGTGACGGCCCCTAGCTAAACCTGAAACGCCGCACCTGAATGCGGCGTTTTTTGTTTACCGACGATCCTGCGGCAAACTGCGTGCGGACAAGGGTTGTCGAAATGCAAAAGGCGCGCTATCCCCCGCGCAACGGAACGGGCCGTGACCGATGGCCCTTAGCTGGAGTTGCAGGAATGAAAGCACGGGTGCATGTGATGCTCAAGAACGGGGTTCTGGACCCGCAGGGTGAAGCGGTGCGTCATGCATTGGGCGCTATGGGTTTCGACCAGGTCGAAGGCGTGCGTCAGGGCAAAGTGATCGACCTGGAACTGGCCGAGGGCGCGACCGAGGCTGACGTGACCCAGATGTGCGAAAAGCTGTTGGCCAACACGGTCATCGAACGCTACGAGATCGAACTGGTCTAAGCGGATGCGGGCTGCGCGTTTGATCACTTACCGCCAACCGTTGGAATTGGCCTCGATTGCTGATCCCGAACCGGGTGAGGACGGGGTCGTTCTGCGCGTGCTGGCCTGTGGTGTGTGCCGGTCCGATTGGCATGCTTGGTCTGGCGCGGACCCCGATGTAATTTTGCCGATGACCCCTGGCCATGAATTTTGCGGCGAGGTGGTCGCGGTCGGCTCCCGTGTCAGCCGGTGGAAAGTTGGTGATCGTGTAATCGCGCCTTTCATTCTGGCGTGTGGGCATTGCCCGGATTGCGCACAGGGCCATCAGACGATCTGTTCCGATCAAGTCGTGCCCGGTTTTACCTGTGATGGCGCTTTTGCTGAATTTGTCGCGGTTGCCCACGCTGACGCCAACCTGACAGCGCTGCCCGATACGATGGCATCGGAAATCGCCGCTGCGTTGGGCTGTCGCGTGACGACAGCGTGGCAGGCTTTGGTCGGGCGGGCGCAGTTACAAGGCGGCGAATGGCTTGCGATTTTTGGAGGTGGCGGCGTCGGCATCTCGACCCTGTTGCTGGGCAAGGCGTTGGGTGCGCGTGTGATCGTCGTTGATATAGATGATGAAAAACTGGCCTACGCCAAAGGCCTTGGTGCGGATGCCGTGGTGAATGCCGCAACCAGCAACGCGCCCGAAGCGATCAAGGACATCACCAGTGGCGGCGCTCATGTCGCGATCGAGGCGCTGGGGATCGAAATCACCACCGTCGCTGCCATGAAATCCCTGCGCAAGCTGGGTCGCATGGTTCAGATCGGAATGCCCGCCGGACCACATAGCAACATGACCTTGCCGATGGACGTGCTCTATTCCGGGCAGTTGGCCGTGTTTGGCACGCGTGGAATGCCAAGTTGGCGCTATCCTTCACTTTTGTCGTTGATCGCAGGGGGCAGTGTTGATCTGATCCCGCTGGTGACACGTCAGATTTCACTGTCTCAGGTAAGTGAAGAACTTGCCGCCTTTGATCATCCAACGCCCCCCGGCGTTGCCGTGGTCACTGATTTTTCGCATTAGGAGGCCCCGCAATGCGCGCAGCAGTCATCGTATTCCCCGGATCAAACTGCGACCGGGATCTGGCCGTGGCCTTTGAACAGGCAGGCTTTCAGGTTGATATGGTCTGGCACAAAGATGCCGCCTTGCCCGAGGGCATCGACATTGTTGGCGTGCCCGGTGGTTTCTCCTACGGTGATTATCTGCGCTGCGGTGCGATCGCCGCGCAGTCGCCGATCTGTCAGGCGGTCGTGGATCACACGCAGCGGGGCGGCTACGCGCTGGGAATTTGCAACGGTTTTCAAATTCTGACCGAGACAGGCATCCTGCCGGGTGCTTTGCTGCGAAACGCCGGCCTCAAATATATCTGCCGCACTGTCGGCCTGAAGGTCCAGACCAGCGCCAGCGCGTTTACCGAAGGGTATAACGCTGGGGATGTGATCGGGATTCCGATTGCGCACCACGATGGTAACTATTTCGCGGATGATAACACGTTGGCTAAACTGCGGGATCAGGACCGTGTGGCGTTCACCTATACCGAGAATCCAAACGGTTCGGTTGGTGACATTGCTGGGATCCTGTCCGAAAACCGCCGCGTGCTGGGCATGATGCCGCACCCGGAACGTGCGGCGGACCAAGGTCACGGCGGAACCGACGGAACGGCATTGTTCCGCGCATTGTCGGGCGTACTTGCACCCGCATGACTTGAGGTCGCAGACAAGCCCGCGTAGTTTCCGGGTATGAGTTCCGATGATCGCTCTGGGTGGGCTTCACTGCAAAAACCTTTCCGCGGCGCGCCATTAGGTTGGCGCCTGCGTGTTGCGGTTTCCATTCTGCTGATTGCAACGGTTGCAACAATCTGGGTAACCAACAGGTTGCTGACAGACCGGTTCACGGAATCGACGCGCAATCGGGCGGAACTGCGCCTGGCCCTGTATTCCGGCAACCTGCTGAGTGAATTGCGCAGGAACGCAATTGTTCCACAGCTTCTGGCGCGGGACCCAACGCTGATCTCGGCATTGCAATCCAGCGATTTTTCGCTTTCAACACAGCGTCTTATATCGTTTGTGGAAGAGATCGGCGCGGCATCGTTGATGTTGCTGGACAGTGATGGGCGAACTGTTGCCGCCACAGATCGCAGCAGATTGGGTGAGGCACACCGGAACTCTCATTACTACGTAGATGCGGTGCGCGCGAATTCCACCATATTCACCGTGATCCAGAATGAAGCCGGCTCTTACAGCTTCATTTACTCGCGGCGTATGGATGCCGGTACTGATACCCTTGGGGTCATCGTTGTCGAAGTCGATCTGCAAAAGTTCGAACGTGCCTGGGCGGGTATTTCCGATGCTGTGATGGTGGCGGACAGCACGGGTACGATTATTCTGTCGACCGAACCGAAATGGCGGGGGCTGGAAGAAAGCGCAGCACTGGTGCGGCAACCACCCGAAGGCGCGATTGAGCGCGCCATCCGCGCGACAACCGATTGGACGGCACTGCCACCGGATGCCTATCTACAGGGCGAAGCCGTGATGCGATTGGATACACGGATTCCGTTCCGGGGCTGGCAAATGACCTCGTTCACGACTTACGCGTCCATTCGGGACAAGGTGAACAGCGTCATCGCGCTGGAAATCATGGGATTTGCGATTCTTCTGGCGCTTGCGTTCTATGCGCTCAGTCGTCGGGCGACGTTCCGGATGGCGCTGTTCCAGCGCGAGTCGGCAGAGCTTCGCGCATTGAATACACGGCTACAGCGGGAAATTGCTGAGCGTGAGCGGGTCGAAAAGACGCTTGAAGTGGCAGAGCAGACGCTTGCGCAAAGCTCGAAACTTGCGGCTTTGGGGGAGATGTCGGCGGCCGTCAGCCACGAGCTGAATCAACCATTGGCTGCAATGAAGACCTATCTGGCGGGCGCACGCCTGCTGCTGCGCCGCAACCGCCCCGAAGAGGCGCTGGCCAGCTTTGGCCGCATCGACGGTCTAATCGAGAGGATGGGGGCCATTACCCGACAGCTAAAATCCTACGCCCGCAAGGGTGCGGATGCGTTTTCCCCTGTAAATCTTGGCGAAGCGCTGGCCTCGGCCCTGTCGATGATGGAACCGCAATTGCGACAGCGTCATGTTAAGATCACGCAAATTCTGCCGGAAGAACCCGTGTTTGTGATGGGGGATCGGATGCGGATCGAACAGGTTATGGTGAACCTCTTGCGCAATGCGCTGGACGCCACCAAATCTGTAACTGAGCCAGATGTCGAAATAATTCTGGCCGTGGGCGACATGGCGGTGTTGACTGTAAGGGATAACGGTCACGGGATCGAAGATATCGAAAACCTGTTCGAGCCCTTCTACACCACCAAACAGCCCGGCGACGGCGTTGGGCTGGGGCTTGCCATCTCGTCCGGGATCGTGAACGACCATGGCGGACGGCTGACCGCGCGCAACAGCCCGAACGGTGGTGCGGTGTTCGAAATGCAGCTGCCGAGACTAGGAAGCGACGGCCTTGAGGCCGCGGAATAACGGGGAAAGCCTATGGCACAAGCCATGAAGATTGCCATCGTGGACGACGAACAGGACATGCGCCAGTCGATCAGTCAGTGGTTGGCATTATCTGGATATGACACGGAAACCTTTTCCAGCGCCGAAGATGCGCTTAAGGTTCTTGGGCCTGAATATCCGGGTATTGTCATTTCCGACATCAAGATGCCGGGCATGGATGGCATTCAATTGCTGAAAAAGCTGATGGGTGCGGACAGCACTCTGCCAGTGATAATGATCACCGGCCACGGCGATGTTCCCATGGCGGTCGAGGCTATGCGGGTCGGAGCCTTCGATTTCCTTGAAAAGCCGTTCAACCCGGATCGGATGTCTGAACTGGCAAAGCGCGCCAGCAACGCGCGGCGCCTGACGCTGGACAACCGCGCCCTGCGACGGGAATTGTCGGACGGCACACAGATCATGAATAAGCTGATTGGCGCCAGTCCAGTGATGGATCGCCTGCGCGAGGATATTCTTGATCTGGGCCAGGCCGATGGTCACGTCCTGATTGACGGCGAAACGGGAACGGGAAAGACGCTGGTGGCTCATGCCTTGCATGCCGTTGGCAGCCGGGCCGGTAAGAAGTTCGTTTTAGTGTCTTGTGCAGCACTTGAAGAAGAGGCTCTGTCCAAGCGTTTGTTTGGGCCGATGATGCCAGAAGACGCTCAACTGCCCGCGATCGAAGAGGCGCGCGGCGGGACTTTGGTACTGGAAGATATCGAAGCCCTGAGCGACACGTTGCAGGCACGGCTGCTGAGCGTGATGAACGATCAGGGAACTCCGGCCGAAACAAGGATCATCGCAATTTCAAACCTTCAGGAGGCTGGTAAGACCAGCGAGGATGTATTGCGCCCGGATTTGTTCTACCGTTTGGCGGCGTTGCGGATCACCATGCCTCCGCTACGGCAGCGTGGTGAGGATATCCTGACCCTGTTCACCCGTCTGAGCGAACAATTTGCAGAAGAATATGGCTGTGATGCGCCTCAGGTCAGCGCACAGGAAGCAGCGCAATTACTGCAGGCCCCTTGGCCGGGCAACGTGCGTCAGTTGATCAATATTGCCGAGCGTGCCGTTCTGCAATCGCGCCGCGGATCGGGCACCATTGCGTCGCTGCTGATGTCGGATCACGAAGAGATGCAGCCGGTGATGACGACCGAAGGGAAACCCTTGAAGGAATATGTCGAGGCCTTTGAGCGCATGTTGATCGACAACACGATGCGCCGTCACAAAGGTTCGATCGCGTCCGTGATGGAGGAACTGTGCCTGCCACGGCGCACCCTGAACGAGAAAATGGCCAAATACGGGCTTCAGCGTTCCGATTATCTGTAGAAGCGAGGAGGGGGCCAGCCCCCTCTTGAGCCTTTGGCTCAATTCACCGCCGAAGTATTTTTGAACAGAAGAAGGTTTGGATGCGCGCTTGGAGGCGTTGCTATGCAGTTTGCCCATTGTCTTTTCCACAGGACTGCTTTTATTGTACCCGGACGGGCCGGGCCCTTTTGCGCCCCCAAGTCCCGAATCTTTGAGTTTCGCTGCAATGCCGCAGGTGGTGACAACCTCCCACACAGGCAACGCAGACCGATTGTGCCCCGTAATGGGGCAGTTGAACGCCTGACCCCGTGGATGCGGGTGAAAGGAATAAATGGGCAGGCAGCGTTGGATCGCGCCTGTCGGAGAAGAACCGCGATGACGCGCGCGCAACGATTGACTATACGGGCAGGGGGCCACAGCGCCGGACCCTGCCGCGCGCCGTCCGAAATCGCCCTGACAAGACACCACCCCAAAAGCGCCTGTCCCCCCGGACGGGTAAGGACAACGCGTTTGGCGCGGTGCACCAAGGACACATGGCTAAGAAAATGCTTATCGATGCCACCCACGCGGAGGAAACCCGCGTTGTGGTGGTCGACGGAAACAAGGTCGAGGAGTTCGATTTTGAATCCGAGAACAAACGCCAGCTTGCTGGCAACATCTATCTTGCAAAAGTAACACGGGTCGAGCCGTCGCTACAGGCGGCCTTTGTGGATTATGGAGGGAACCGGCATGGTTTCCTGGCGTTTTCCGAGATCCATCCGGATTACTACCAGATACCTGTCGCTGATCGCGAAGCTCTTATGGAAGAAGAGCGTGCTTATGCAGAAGCGTTGAAGGCACGGGACGAGGCGGAAGAGTCCAAGCCGAAAAAACGCCGCTCGCGCTCGCGGAGCAAGGCCGCTGACGTAAAGACAGATGACGCGGTCGAAACGCTTGATGTTTCCAACGAGCCGACGGGTATGGAGACCATTGACCTCGGCGACGGTGAAGAAAATCCCGATCTCGATGTCCCCGAGGGTACATCTCCTGCCGATCGCGTGGCCGAGACGCCTGTCGAAGAACCCGTTGATGATGCGCCTGATGCATCTGAAGACACGGCGGCCGAGGGCGTAGAAGCTGAGGCTGATGAGACTTCGGAGACCGAGCAGCCAGAAACGGCCACCGAAACGCCAGACGAAGAAGGTGCAGCCGAGGAAACCTCTGACGGAGAGGGTGAATCGGACGATACTGAACCCGCAGCCGCCGAGGTTGAGGAAGCGTCGTCAGAAGGTGAAGCCAAGGACGATACGGATGAGGCGGAAGCCCGCGCTGATGCGACGGCCAAAGACGATTCCATCGAATCCGTCGCGGATGAGGATGACAGCGAGGACATTCGACCTCCACGGAAACCGCGCCCACGTCGGTACAAGATTCAGGAAGTCATCAAGGTTCGTCAGGTTCTGCTGGTGCAGGTCGTGAAGGAAGAGCGTGGTAACAAGGGCGCTGCTCTGACGACATATCTGTCCTTGGCCGGTCGCTATTGCGTTCTGATGCCAAACACCGCGCGTGGCGGCGGCATCAGCCGTAAGATCACTAATGCGCCGGACCGCAAGAAGCTGAAGGAAATCGCTGCCGAGATTGACGTGCCAACCGGCGCGGGCCTGATCATTCGGACCGCAGGGGCCAAGCGTACCAAATCCGAGATTAAGCGCGACTATGAGTATCTTCAGCGGATGTGGGAGCAGATCCGCGAGTTGACGTTGAAATCCATCGCGCCCGCGAAAATCTATGAGGAAGGCGACCTGATCAAACGGTCGATCCGCGACCTTTACAATCGCGAGATCGACGAGGTTCTGGTCGAAGGCGAGGGCGGATACCGCATCGCCAAGGACTTCATGAAGATGATCATGCCGTCCCACGCCAAGAACGTGAAGCGGTATGAGGATTCGTTGCCTCTGTTCGCGCGCTATCAGGTGGAAAGCTATCTTGCTGGGATGTTCAACCCGACGGTTCAGTTGAAATCCGGCGGCTATATCGTGATTGGCGTGACCGAAGCGCTGGTGGCGATCGACGTGAACTCGGGGCGGGCGACCAAGGAAGGCTCGATCGAGGAAACCGCGCTCAAGACCAACCTTGAGGCGGCCGAGGAAGTCGCGCGTCAGTTGCGCCTGCGCGACCTGGCTGGTCTGATCGTCATCGACTTTATCGACATGGACGAGCGCAAGAACAACACGGCTGTTGAAAAGCGCCTGAAGGACAAGCTGAAAACTGACCGTGCGCGCATTCAGGTGGGTCGAATTTCCGGCTTTGGCCTGCTGGAGATGAGCCGTCAGCGTCTGCGGCCCGGTATGTTGGAGGCAACGACGCAGCCGTGTCCGTCCTGCCATGGTACTGGCCTGATCCGCTCGGACGACAACATGGCGCTGACCATCTTGCGCCAGATCGAAGAGGAAGGCACCCGCCGCCGTTCACGCGAAGTATTGGTACGCTGCCCGGTCAGTATCGCGAATTTCCTGATGAATCAGAAGCGCGAGCATATCGCGCAGATCGAGGCGCGTTATGGTTTGTCGGTGCGGATCGAAGGTGATGTGCATCTGGTCAGCCCTGATTTCTCGTTGGAGAAGTTCAAGACCGCAAGCCGTATTGTGCCCGAAGCCAGTGCGCCGGTTGTGTCCGTCGATGCGTCCTTGATGGACTTGGTGGATGCTTCTGACGAGGAGCAGGTTGAGGACGAAGCGCCTCAGGCTGAGGATGAGACAAAGCCCAAGCGCAAGCGTCGCCGCCGCCGTCGCAAGAAGAACAACAACTCGGGCGACGCGCCTGAAGCAAATGGTGAAGAGGGCGAGGAGGCACCGGCTGACTCTTCGGAAGAGTCCGAGGCAGAAGTTGTTGCCGATGACACGGCTGAGGAAGAAAAACCAGCCAAGCCAAAACGCCGCCGTTCACCTCGTCGTAAGAAAAAAGACCCCGAAACGGCTGAAGTTTCTGAGGAAAGCGAGGCTTCGGATACCAGTGAAGTGGTTGCTGAAGAGGCCGCTGACCCCGAGACGGCGGAGCCTCAAACCGCTGAGAGTGAAACTGTAGCTGAGGTTGAAGCTGAGGCTGAGGTTGAAGCCACCGGTGAACCTGAACCAGAAGCCGAGGCGGTTTCAGAAGAGGTTGTGGAGTCGGTTGCAGAGCCCGTGGCAGCAGCATCAGAGGAGCCGACTCAGGAGCCAGAACCGGAAGAGCCCGCGGCAGAGCCGGTGTTGGAAGTGGTTGCCGAAGAACCCGAGGCGCCTAGTGAACCTGCCAAACCCAAACGTCGTGGGTGGTGGTCTCTGGGGCAATAACCAGATCAGGCGGGTCGCATGGCCCGCCTTTTTTCTTAGGAAATTGCGATTTTTGTCAGTCTGATTTCTGAATGACGTAGACTTGGTGCCCGTCGGATTCCTCTTGCGAGACCAGCACATGGCCACTCTCGGCGCAGAAATGTGGAACGTCAACGATAGCAGCAGGGTCATCGGCCAGCATGCGAAGCAAAGAGCCTTTCGGCATGGATTTCAATCGCTTACGTGCTTTGAGCACGGGAAGGGGGCATAACAGCCCCAATGCGTCGAGTGTTTCCGGCGAGTCTGACATACCGATCAAATATTTCCAGTTTTGCCGGGTGTCCAGCATGCAACCACGAGGATGTGACCGAATTGCCCCGTGACGTCGGCGGAGTCATAACATATGTGCTGAATCATGTTCGGAATTGACATCATAGACGCAGGCCTTCTGCCTGCCATGTTCATAGCGATGCTGGGTGGCCTGATCAGCTTTCTGTCGCCCTGCGTTCTGCCAATCGTTCCGCCTTACCTGGCGTATATGAGCGGCGTGTCCATCAACGACATGCAGGACCAAGCGCAGGCGCGCCGCAAGGCGACCCTGACGGCCCTGTTCTTTGTTCTGGGCCTTTCCACGGTATTCCTGCTGTTGGGATTTACAGCGTCCGCCTTTGGCGCGTTTGTTCTCAAGAACCAGGTTCTATTCGCCAAACTGTCCGGCGCGGTGGTCATCGTCTTTGGCCTGCATTTCCTGAACGTATTTCGAATCCCGTTTCTTGACCGAGAGGCCAGAATCGAAACCGGGGACTCCGGTGGCTCGGTCTTTGGCGCCTACATTTTGGGGCTTGCGTTTGCCTTCGGGTGGACGCCCTGCATTGGCCCTCAGTTGGGCGCTATCCTGTCGCTTGCGGCTTCCGAGGCGTCAGTGGCACGTGGAACGCTGTTGTTGGGGGTATACGCAGCGGGACTGGGGATTCCCTTCCTGCTGGCGGCGATGTTCCTCAACCGCTCGATGACGGTGATGAACAAGATCAAACCCCACATGGCGACGATTGAAAAAGTCATGGGCGGCTTGCTGTTGTTCGTGGGCATCATGCTGATCACCGGCCTGTTTACCGAGTTCAGCTGGTGGTTGCTGGAAGCTTTCCCGGCGCTGGCAAATTTCGGGTGATGACCTGATCTGTCTTACCTTGTCGGTAATGCTGCGGTAACTTGCGTGGCAAAAGGTAAGATCATGAGCAGTCAGGCCAAACAATCAAGGGTTCGCACACGCCGGGTTTTCTACATTCCCGGCTACGACCCGATCCATCCGCGAAGGTATCGAGAGTTGTATCGCAAGGAAGGCGCGGTTCAGGCCGAACTTTCGGGTTACGACTTGTCCGTATCGGCCAAGTCGGGCGAGGGGCCATACGGTTGGCACGTGCGCTCGGAACAAGATGGTGAGCACATCCAGAGCGATATCGAGGTTCTGGTTTGGTCTGACATCGTTCGGGAAAGCATGTCGAATTCGATCCTCGCGACCTATTTGCAAATGGTGCAAACCGCGTGGATTTACATTTCTACCGGAACCCTTTGGCGGCTGATGCGGTTGCGCAAAGGTCCGGTGATTGCCGCACTGTATCCGGTGGCCATGCTACTGCTGCAACTGGGCTTGGCGTTGGGGGCAGCGTGGGCTTTGACGGTTGTTCTCATGCCAGTTACCTCGTGGTTCGCGGTCGCGCCCGGAGTTCTGCTTGCCTACGGTCTGCTGAGGTGGTTTCGGAAGGCGGACAACAAGCTGTTCGCTTATTACCTGATGCACGACTATGCCTATTCCGCATCTGAAAACGGGGTGACGCCAGCCGCGCTTGAATCTCGCCTGTCGGATTTCAGTGCGCTGATAGCAAGAGCTCTGGAAACGGATGTGGACGAAGTGCTGGTTGTCGGCCACAGCTCGGGGGCGCATCTTGGCGTCAGTGTGCTGGCCGAGGTTTTGCGATCAACGGATCGACCGGCGAAAGGACCAGAGCTTTCATTTCTGACTTTGGGTCAGGTCGTTCCGATGGTTTCCTTTTTACCTGATGCGCATGGTCTGCGCTCTGACCTTCGCTATCTGTCTCAGCGGGATGATCTTACATGGCTGGACGTTTCTGCGCCGGGAGACGGGTGTTCATTTGCGCTCTGCGATCCGGTTGCAGTTTCGGGGGTTAGTACGGAAAGCTCGAAATGGCCGCTTGTTCTGTCGGCTGCGTTCACGCAAACACTGTCGCCCGAGCGCTGGAAGGAACTGAGGTGGCGTTTTTTCCGCCTTCACTTTCAATACCTTTGTGCGTTTGATCAGGTGGGAACGTATGACTACTTTCGGATTACCGCCGGCCCAATGACATTGGCACAAAGATATGAAGGCCGTGCACCATCTAAGTCACGGATCGCTGTCCCCGTTTCAAAGTTCAGGTCGGTGCAGGCATGACGCCGCCTAAGCCGGCTGCACGTCCCGACAAGGTGTCGCTTTGGCGATACCTCAAGCTTTTCCGAAAGGACATATTGTCCGCGCAACCCCACCGTTTGTATCGGGCGTGGATGGCTGAGTTTCGAACGCCATTCTTCAGATCATACTTGATAAACCAACCGGAACTCATTGAAAGGGTGCTGAAAAAGGACCCTGACGATTTCCCAAAATCAGAACGGATCAGCGAGGGCTTGCGCCCGTTGCTGGGGAACTCGGTGTTCCTGACCAACGGTGAAACCTGGAAGGGCCAGAGGCGTATCATAGACCCGGCGTTTGAAGGCGGCCGGTTGAAAGACACATACCCGGCGATGTTGGATGCCGCGAATGCCGCGGTCGAACGGCTGAGACCTCATGTCGGCACAGAACTGGAGTGCGAGAAATTCACAAGCTATGTGGCGGCTGATGTAATTTTCAGAACTCTGTTCTCTGTCCCGATCGAACATAAAATCGGCACAGAAGTCTTTAATAAGTTTCGCAGATATCAACGCGCGCAACCTCTGGTGAACCTCGCAGCCTTCGTTCCGTTGCCAAGATGGGTCCCACGGTTTCATTCATCTGAAACCAAACGAAACGCCAGGGAAATCAGGTCTCTGATTGAACGGTTGACGGCTGACCGGGCCAAACAAATCGCCGCTGGGTGCGCTCCGGACGACTTGGCGACCAAAATCATGACGACACCCGACCCAGCAACAGGGCAATGTTTTGGACAAGGCGAAATGGTGGATCAGGTTGCGATCTTTTTCCTGGCCGGTCACGAAACCAGCGCCTCTGCGTTGGCCTGGACCCTGTATCTGCTGGCCCAGTATCCAGAATGGCAAGACAAGGTGGCCAACGAAGCGCAAAGCCATCCCGACCAGAATTTCACGACCATGCCCCGACTGAAACTCAGCCGGGATGTGTTTCGCGAAGCATTGCGGCTGTACCCGCCAGTTCCGATGATGGTCCGGGAAAATACCTGTCCACAGACATTCAGGGACCGGAAAATTCAAGAAGGCTCGCAAATTGTTATCAGCCCTTGGCATTTGCACCGGCATGAGCGGCTGTGGCAAAATCCGGATGCGTTTGATCCGGCCCGATGGGGCACCGAAAACGGACGTTCGTGTCAGCGCGATGCTTTTATTCCTTTCTCGGCTGGGGCCCGCGTGTGCCCTGGCGCAGGATTCGCGATGATCGAGGGGCCTTTGTTGCTCTCTATGCTTCTGAAATCCTTTCGGTTTGAGCTGATAGAAGGGCGCGAACCTGTGCCGATTGCCCATCTAACAGTCAGATCAAAAGATGGTATTTGGTTGCGCGTGCGTGAGCGCTAAACAACTACCAACATCCGACGCCTTGCTGTATGCGGTTGAAAACAGCGGAATCATTTCGAACGGGAAAGTCTTATGTCCAAATCTGAACAGCGCGAACAAATGTCTAGCGGGGCGGGCTTCATTGCCGCTCTGGATCAAAGTGGCGGTTCAACCCCCAAGGCACTGGCGCTTTATGGGGTCGAGGCTTCGGACTATTCCTCGGATGAAGAGATGTTCGGCGAGATCCAGAAGATGCGCGCGCGGATCATTTTGGGAAGCGATTTCACAAAGGACAAGGTGATTGGCGCGATCCTGTTTGAACGTACACTGTCCGAACAAATCGACGGACGCCCCGTCGCCGACTACCTGTGGTCGATCAAGGGGATCGTCCCTTTCCTCAAGATTGACAAAGGGTTGGAGGACGAAGCGAACGGCGTTCAGATGATGAAACCGATCCCGGGCCTCGCCGACACGCTGGCAAAGGCGGAGGGTGTGTTTGGCACCAAAGAACGTTCGGTCATTCATGAGGCAAACGCCGAGGGTATCGCCGCAGTTGTTGCCCAGCAGTTCGATGTCGCCCGCGAGGTTGTCGCCGCTGGAATGGTTCCGATTGTTGAGCCTGAGGTGAACATTAACTCGGCAACCAAGGCCGAAGCCGAAGACATCCTGAAAGCTGAAATCCTGAGGAATCTGGACCAGTTGCAGGATGGGCAGGATGTGATGCTGAAGCTGACCATTCCCAGCCAGGCCAACCTGTATGACGACGTGGCCGATCACCCGCGTGTGGTCCGCGTCGTGGCCTTGTCGGGAGGATACTCGACCGAACAAGCCTGTGATCTGCTGGATCAGAACGACAAGATGATCGCGTCTTTCTCACGCGCCTTGACCGAAGGTCTGTCAAAGCAACAGTCCGATGCGGAGTTCAACACCGCGTTGGGCGGAAACATCGACAAGATTTTCAAAGCCTCCGTCTAAGATCGGTCAGCTTAGGGGTTTCGTGAAATCGCGGCGCAGTTGCGCCGCTTTTTCTCGCATGATGCAATCGGCAGCGTGGTCGTTTACCAGACCCATCGCCTGCATGAAGGCAAATACCGTGGTTGGCCCCACGAACTTCCACCCGCGTTTCTTAAGGTCTTTCGACATCGCAATGGATTCCGGGGATGTTGAAACCGTTTGTGGATTTTCAGGCGTTTCAGCCTCAAACCTCCAGGCATAAGCAGCAAGGGATCCTTCTGCGGCAACCAACTCCTGAGCACGCCGGGCATTATTGATTACCGCTTCGATTTTCCCGCGATGGCGAACGATCCCTTCGTCCTGAAGCAGGCGCTCAACGTCAGCCTCACCAAATTCGGCCACCTTGTTGAAATCAAAGTGCTTAAACGCGTTTCTAAAGTTCTCTCGCTTGGACAGGATAGTGCGCCAGCTTAGACCGGACTGAAAACTCTCAAGACACAATTTTTCAAACAACCGCCGGTCATCCGCCACCGGATAACCCCATTCCTGATCATGGTAGTCAAAAAACTCTGGCGCAGAGCTGCACCATGCGCAGCGTGGCTTTCCGTCTGGTCCGACTACTGTCTTGCTCATCGCGTGTACCCTTTTTGTTCCTCTCAACCTTAGTAAAGTTTGTACGAAAAACACAACCGTTTTCGGTCAGGATCGGTACCAGTTCAGAATGAACACGCGGATGGCCGAGGCAAGCCCAACGTCTGGATCACGCGCCACATCAATTTCCGCCGCTAACGCGTTGATCGGAGTGTTTTTAGACTTGGCAATATCCCTGAACGCCAGCCAAAATTCATCCTCCAACGACACGGACGTCCGATGCCCTTTGAGCGTTAGTGAGCGTTTGACGGGACGACCGCTCATTTGTCCAACTCGTGATTATCGAGGTCCGCGCGTTGCTTGTCCTGTTGTTTTTGCAGGACTTCTTTCTCAGCCTTGCCGCGCCCAAAAGCGACAGAGTTCTGATCCGCGCGGGCTTTTTTCTCAGCCCGCGCTTTTTCTTTTCGATACCGGTTGAGGTTAACCGGTTTTCCCATCAGCTTTTGGGTCCGATCATGTGTTCAGGACGGACCACAGCGTCAAAGGTCTCTTCATCGACAAACCCAAGGGCGATTGCTTCTTCCTTGAGGGTCGTGCCATTTTTGTGGGCCGTTTTCGCGACGGTCGTGGCATTATCATACCCGATCGTTGGGGCCAACGCGGTCACAAGCATCAGAGATTCTTTCATCAGCTTTTCGATCCGCGGCTCGTTGGCCTGAATGCCCATCAACATGCGCTCGGTAAAGCTGTCGGCGGCGTCACCCAACAACTGAATAGACTGCAGCAGGTTGTAGGACATCATCGGGTTATAGACGTTCAGTTCAAAATGGCCCTGGCTGCCTGCGAATTTGATCGCGGCATCGTTGCCCATCACATGGGCGGCAACTTGGGTAATCGCTTCGGCCTGGGTCGGGTTTACCTTGCCCGGCATGATAGATGACCCTGGCTCATTTTCCGGCAGGATCAGTTCGCCCAGGCCCGAGCGGGGACCGGACCCCAGCAGACGGATGTCATTCGCGATCTTATAGCAACTGCCTGCAATGGTCGCCAAAGCGCCGGACAGGAAGACCATCGCGTCATGCGACGCCAAAGCCTCAAACTTGTTGGGGGCGGTGACAAAGGGCAGGCCGGTGATTTCCGCCATATTTCCGGCGACAGCCTCGCTCCAGCCGTCATGTGTGTTCAGGCCAGTTCCGACCGCCGTACCGCCTTGGGCCAGTTCATAAATTCCCGGCATTGCCGCCTTGACCCGTTCAATTCCTTGACGAATTTGATGCGCATACCCACTGAATTCCTGACCCAGAGTCAGAGGCGTGGCATCCTGTGTATGCGTGCGCCCGATCTTGATGATCTCGCTGAATTCCTCGGATTTCTGCTCGAGACCCGACGCCAGTTTTTCCAGTCCGGGCAGCAGAACGTCGCGCACGCTCATGGCGGTGGCAATGTGCATCGCGGTCGGGAAAGTGTCGTTGGACGATTGACCCATATTGCAATGATCGTTGGGATGAACCGGGTCCTTGGAGCCGATTACGCCGCCCAAGATCTCAATCGCGCGGTTTGCGATCACCTCGTTCGAGTTCATGTTGGACTGTGTGCCTGACCCGGTTTGCCAGACGACCAGCGGAAAGTTGTCGTCAAACTTGCCCTCGATAACTTCGCCAGCGGCCTGAATAACCGCGTCTGCGATCTTGGCATCCAGCTTGCCAATCGCCTTGTTTTCCATAGCACAGGCTTTTTTGATCACACCAAGCGCACGAACGATGGCGACAGGTTGCTTTTCCCACCCAATCGGAAAATTCATGATCGAACGCTGAGTTTGCGCGCCCCAATATTTGTCGGAAGGAACCTCCAGCGGGCCAAAGCTGTCGGATTCGGTGCGGGTCTGAGACATCGGTCACTCCGTCGTGTATACAGTCGTATGCCGTTTACCTGCGGCATCGCCGCCATGCAATCGGCCAGTTGCGCGCACCTTAAACTTAGGGAATGGAAAGGTATAGATAAGTGCGTGCCTGATTTTTCTTGAACCGATGACAATTCGCGCCATTGTCTGTGCCACCGGGTAGGCTAAAATGAACGGATCATAAATTTGGAGGTTAAGGTGGCCCAATTGACACGGCTTCACCCCCTGAAATTCTTCGCCGGTATCACAGGCATTGCTCTATTTGTTATCTTTTTCAGCTTTCAGGCCCGCGCTGCGGACATAGAGCAATTTGTTGGTGACTACGTTGGATCAGCAAATGTTGTGGATCAGGACGGCAGCGAAACACCGCGGGACATGAGTGTGTCGATCCATGACACCAAGAACGGCTTTAACGTCAGTTGGAAAACCACGACCTATAAGCTGGATGGCCGTGTGAAAGAGCAATCCTTTTCGATTGATTTCAAAGAATCCGAACGGCCGGACGTTTATTCCGCCGCCATGAGACGGAATGTCTTTGGCCACGAGGTCCCATTGGATCCGATGCAGGGCGAGCCTTTTGTATGGGGCCGGATCGAAGGGGACACGCTGACTGTGTTTTCGTTGTTCATTGACGAAAACGGCGGATACGAGCTCCAACAATTTGATCGGACACTGGCCGAGGGCGGACTGAACCTTTCATTTTCAAGGTTCCGCAACGGGATTAAATCCCGGTCGGTGGAAACCTTTCTGAAACGTCAGTAGCAAAAGCTAATAAGCTATTACTTGCGGAAGCTGTCCAGCGACACGACATCTGCGTCCTGGTGGTCTTCGGGCTCTTCCACCTCGATCGTTTCCTCAGCGATATGCGGAGTTTCCTCGTCGTCATCCGGGCTTTCAAAGCGAAGTCCGAATTCGACCGATGGGTCCACAAATGTCTTGATCGACGCGTAAGGAATATACAGCGGCTCTGGGGCATCCCCAAAGTTCAGCGTAATGGCGAAACCGTTGTCGCCAACCTCGAGGTTTTCGAACCAGTGCTGCATGACGATGGTCATTTCGTCGGGGTAGCGCTCGCGCAGCCAGTCCGCAAGTTCGACACCATCGTGGCCCGTGTCAAAGGTAATGAAGAAGTGATGCGCACCGGGCAGGCCGCTTTGGGAAACTTCTGTCAAAACAGTCTTGATAAGGCCGCGCATGGCGGTGTGCATCAAGTTGCCATAATCAATGTCCTGCGACATGTGCCATCCTCAAAAGTGATTGCCCCAAGCATAAGGGATTCCAACGGAAACGAAAGGCCGCGTATGCACGGATTGTTCAAAGAAAATGAAATCCGATACCAGCCGCAGCCATGACCGCCAGCGTCACCCCCATGCCAAATTTTAGTTTGAATATCAACACCCCGGCCAACATTGTTAGCACAACCGCCGACGGGTTCAGGCTGGTGGGATCAGGCCAGGGAACTGAGGCGAAACCCATTTGTTTCTGCGAGATTTCGCCGAAAAGAACATTAAGGCCAAACCACACGGACAGATTGAGAATCACACCCACAACGGCCGCCGTTATGCCATGCAAAGCGGCAGATAGTCGTGGACGGGCGGCCAAATGCTCCAGATACGGGGCGGTAAGGAATATCCAGAGGAAACACGGCACAAATGTCGCCCAAAGTGCGACTATACCTGCCGCGATCGCCAAAGACGCTCCGCCTTCGATCTGGCCGGTCAGCATGGCGACAAACTGTGTCACCAGAATAAGCGGTCCCGGCGTCGTCTCGGCAAGCCCAAGGGCATCAATCATTTGGTCTGTATTGATCCACTGATACTTGTCCACGACGGTCTGCGTCATATAAGCAAGGACCGCATAGGCCCCGCCAAAGGTGACAACCGCAAGGCGCGCAAAGAACCAGCCCAAATCACTCAGCAGTTTTTGTCCTGTTAGTCCCAGCAGGAACAAAGGGGTCAGCCAGAGGCTCAACCAAATTACGCAGGTCCGAACCGGATGCGTCGCCGGAGGGGTCGGCGGGGGGCTCACCTGAGCACCTGTATCTTTGTACCGCGCGTATCCCCAAACGGCGGCCGCAAGGATGATCAGGGGAAAGGGCAGGTTCAACGCAAAAATCGCCAGAAATCCCAACACGGCAATGACGCGATGTTCGGTGTCCGACAGGGCCTTGCGCGACAGTCTATACAGGGCCTGAAGCACGATCACGATCACCGTTGCCTTGACGCCAAGAAAGCCCGCCTGAACCAAGGGCAGATTACCAAACGCCGCGTAAAGCCCAACCAGAACCGATATGACTAGGGCCCCGGGCAGAACGAAAAGACCACCGGCAATTAAACCGCCTGACACTCCACGAAGGCGCCAACCGGCGAATGTGGCCAATTGCATAGCCTCTGGCCCGGGAAGCAGCATGCACAGGGACAACGCCCTTAGATATGTCTGTTCATCCAACCACGGTCGTTTTTCCACCAACTCTTGATGCATCAATGATATCTGCGCGGCGGGCCCACCGAAAGACAACAGCCCAATCCGCCCGAAAACGCTGATCAAGTCCGCAATTGTCGGCGTCATGATTTCTTGTCCGTTGGCCAGTCGTGGCGTTCTTCAAAACCGTCGCGCGCCCAGCGGTACAGCGCATCATATAGCTGTAGTCCGGCCATAAGATTCTGGTGATCATCGCGGTATTGCCGGGACAGACCGACAGATACCGCCAGCAATCCAGCAGCTTCGGGCGACAGGTCATGGCGGTTCGTATCCGCCGCGCGAATTACAGTTGCCAACCGATCCAATGCCGGGATGTGCAAGGCAAACTCATCCAGCATCGTATCAAATGTGCATTGGTCGTTGCGATGGCTCCAGAACACGTTTTCCACGTCGAAGGGGGTGGCTCCGAATACGTCTGCAACATTTTGAACCTCATCCGGGGCCACGAACAGAAACCGCGCGTTTGGGTCTACAAACCGTCGGATCAACCAGGGGCAGGCAATACGATCAATTTTTGGCCGGTGACGCGTGACCCACAGCGTATTCCTTCCCCCCAGACCGGAGAGCGTTGATGCGGGGATGCGGGGCGCATTTGGCGTGTCCCGCCACGCATGCATTCCGCCTTCCAGATACTCGGCTTCAACGCCTTCGCTGCGCAGCCACGAAACGACGGCCTGGCTGAGTTTCTTCCCCTTTTGACAAATGATCACAGCAGGCCGGCCGCCAACCAGGTCCTTCAACCCGTCAAAATCTTGGGCAGGGTGGCGTAACGACCCCGGGATAAGGAAGGGATCGTCCTGAAAGTCTTCGTCGACACAAATGTCGATGAGCACCGGGGCCTGCGGTGTTCCTATCAGGCGCAAAAGTTGCTTGGATGTTATCGAGTTTGGCGCGGGCATAGCATGTTTCCTGTCTCAAGCGGATACATGCGAAACTTGGGCTTGCGCCTCACGGGGCGTTCGCAATCTTACCCCATGCCCCTTGCTACAGCGCTTGAGACAGGGGGGTCAAGATTTCTTACCGGGCTTAAGCCCAATCCAGACGTTGGCCTGTCATGCAAACGGGCAGGGTGTCTTGCGGAAACTGACCGAGTTGTTCGAACAATGAAATAAAGTCGAACTGGTTATATGCCTCGACGACACGCCCGTTTTTTATGCGCCCGATCATGCTGCCGGTTGCCTGCAGTGGGGCGCCATTGTCTGCCCGGGTTGTCCTGACATGCAGAATGGCGGAAACCCAATCGCCGTCTTCGATAATCTTGGGAATTTCGACCTGGATGTCGCCCAGGATATGCCGAAATGCCACCACCAAATCACGAAATTCATCCGCGCCGACCTGCATTTCAGGGATCAAACCCTCTGCCATGGCTTCCGGGGCAAAATACTGGTCGATTGCATCGGTATTGCCGTTTTCCCAAACCTCCGAATACCACTCTCTGAGTACTTCTGCGTGCGACATCTCAGTTCTCCTGTCTTAATGAACAGAGCATCACCGCAATCAGTGAATAAACTCTGAACATGCGGGCAAAAGGACTTTGATGTGACGCGGGGAAAATGCAGGTTTCTGTTGCCAGGTACCTGCGAACCCCGCCTTACGCGGCTAGGCGCAAGGGCTTAAGTTTCGGTCTTGTTACTGCTTACGCAGCAACTGCAACCGGAGCACGATTGTCGTTTGCAATTGTACTAGTTTCGCCGGTAACGGTGGCAGACGGCCGAGACAAAGCTAACCCCTTTAGACGTTCGTCGATCCTATTTCGGCCCCATGATCCCCAAACGAGAGATTTTGGTGGAGCCGCCGGGTACCGCCCCCGGGTCCGATCCGCTTATTACGAGCGCGTTTATGTCCATAGTCCCGAAGGACACTTTCTATATAAGTGACCCAACGCGAGGATGCAAACGGGGAAACACCTGCGGACTTATCATTTATTGTTAAACAATTAAGTGGCTTTGTTGAAGTTCGCGAGTATTAGCCACAACGCCAAGACCAATTCGATTCCACCAAAGGTCAACGCTTTGACCAATGGCGGATTGTCCAGTGCGACCGATACGAACCGTCCCAGCGCAGCACCGGCATAGACAACGCCCAGCATCACGTAGCCCATCGGATTATTCAGCAGCAGAACCACGGCTCCGGTCACGACAAACAACCCTCCGACCGAGGCGCGCATTTCGCTTAGCCCCATAGTGCTGTCGGTTGGCGCCAGATCCAGTGAGGCTGCGGTAAAAGCAGGGGCCAGGAACCCAAACAAGCCAAAACCAATGGTCAGGATGGCGGCAATTACATTAAGACCTGCGGTCATCATACCCTCATCAAACGGTTTTTCTGCGCTGATCCGCAACATCTTGTGCCAATTTTCGGGTGTAGTTTTCCAGCTTTACAAGCGTTTCATCAACGGTTTCCGAGTCTCGGTCCTGCAAGGCATCCACTATTTGATTGTGGAGCGAGATGATCTCTTCGCGCGATCTGGCCGTAAAGGTGATCATGTTCATCAACGGCTGCATCGCCTCAACCGCACCAGCCAATTGGTAGGACAGAACCGGGTTTCCTGCACCGTCGACCAGCGCACGGTGGAAGGCCACATCTGAGGCACAAAAAGCCTCATCCGTAAGACCGGGCTGCGCCTGCCTGAATATCTCGGCCCGCATCGTTGCCAATTGATCTGCCGTTCTGCGCTGCGCCGATAATGGCGCACAGGCGCGTTCCAGCGCATAGCGTGCCTCACAAGCGGTATCGAAGGCGACGGCGTTCATGGATAGCAAAAGGGTCGATGTTGTGATTTGCTGCGTGTAAGCATCTTCAAAGCTCAACCGATTGACAAAGGCCCCGCCAGTCGCGCCGCGTTGTGTTCGGATAAGTGACTGCGCCGCAAGGCGTTTCAAGGCTTCGCGAACGGTCGGGCGCGAGACTTGGAACTGATCGGCAAGTTCGGCTTCGGACGGCAAACGCTCGTCCACGATCAACTGCCCTGAGATGATCGCGTCACGGATAGCCTGAGCGATCTGCGCGGACAGATCCGCAGGTTTTTGGGGGTCGATTTTCATAATCGGGGACCATTGGCGAATTTTTATTTGTCTGACATTTAAAAGTCTGACATTTGAAAAGCAAGGACTGAGTCGGGAGGGACAAGTGAGTCGCGCAGTTCTACGCAACGGTTTTTGGCTGGGCTATTATGCTTTGATCCTGTGGGCGTGGTGGATGATGTTCACCATGAGCCGCAACATGGATCTTGATTGGATTGGCCGTCCGGGTCCGATGGGTCAGGCGATGGCAGCTATGGACCCACGCATGGATATGTACATGCCCATGGCCGAGTTTGGCCCGCTGTTTTGGATGTGGGCGATTATGATGGCAGCCATGATGTTGCCCACACTGGTTCCAACCTTGCGCAGCTATGATGACCTGATCCGCAGCGCTGACGGGACGCGTGCCGGGTGGCTTGGTGTTCTGAGCGGGTATTTTCTTGTCTGGGTCGGCTTTGCCGCAGCCATTACCAGCATTCAGCTTTTTCTTCTGTATGGTGGCGTGGTCGATATGCTGGGGGTCTCCAAGTCCAACATACTTGCCGCAGGGCTTCTGATCGCCGTCGGTGCGTTTCAGTTCACCCGCGCGAAAGAAGTCTGCCACGGTGTCTGCCACGCCCCGATGACCTATTTCCTTGGACATTGGAAAACCGGGTTCTCAGGCGGACTGCGCATGGGACTGGGCCTTGGCGCGTTTTGCGTGGGTTGCTGCTGGGGCTTTATGGCCCTTGGGTTCGTCGGCGGCGTGATGAGCCTGTTGTGGATGGGTCTGGCGACCCTGTTCATGGTTCTCGAAAAACTTCCTCAGATCGGGCACGCGGTAACGCGGCCTCTGGGGTTTGCTCTTATCGCGGGTGGTCTTGCACTGCTTGTGTATCCCTTTACTTACGGAGGATAAGTATTTGGCTAAAAACAGAAAACCAGAATCTGATCGCTTGCCGATCAGCCAGCGCATCGACAGCCGTATGCCCAATCCGAAACGGCGCGAGATGAGCCCGACAGACTGGGCAATCAAGGGCGAATTGATCCTCAACTGTTCCTGCGATGTGTTCTGCCCGTGCGTCGTTTCATTGGGGGCGCACCCTCCGACGGAAGGGCATTGTCACGCCTGGATGGGCGTAATCATCGACGAAGGTCATTACGAAGGCGAAGATCTTTCGGGCCTGAATGTTGGGCTGTTGGTCGATATTCCGGGTCGGATGGGCGAGGGCCAGTGGAAGGTCGCCGCTTATGTGGACGAGAGGTCCAGCGGCAAAGCCTATAACGGTTTGCTGCAAATCTTCAGCGGTCAGGCGGGCGGCACGACCGGCCTGTTCACCATGTTGGTAAGCGAGATCATCGGAGCTGAACGCGCGCCGGTCCAGATCGAGCGAGACGGGAACAAACGCCGCATCATGATAGGCCGGAAAATTCAGGGCGAAATTGAAATGATGGCTGGCAAGGATGCTGATCATCCGGTCATGGTTTCCAACTCCAAATACTGGATGGGGCCGGACATCATTGTTGCGCGTGGAACAAAGTCCAAGGTTCGCGACTATGGCCGCGTCTGGGATTTTGGCGGAAAGTCCGCGGAAATCTGCCCCATCGACTGGCACGGCCCCAAGTAGCGAGGACATGCAATGGCACAGATTTCGCTGTCCCGCCGTTTGCGCCGCACCCCGTTCTCCGAAGGCGTGGAGGCCGCTGGTGTCAAAGCGTATACGGTTTACAACCGCATGCTTTTGCCAACGGTTTTCGAATCCGTCGAGGCGGATTATCGACATCTGAAGACCAATGTGCAGGTGTGGGATGTCTCATGCGAGCGGCAGGTGGAATTGCGCGGACCAGAGGCGACCCGCCTGATGCAGATGCTAACACCGCGCGATCTGCGGGGAATGCTTCCGGGGCAGTGTTTCTATGTCCCTATCGTGGATGAGACCGGCGGGATGCTGAATGACCCGGTTGCCGTGAAATTGTCCGAAGACCGCTGGTGGATCTCGATTGCAGACAGCGACCTGCTGTTGTGGGTCAAGGGTATTGCGAACGGATATCGTCTGGACGTGCTTGTTGATGAGCCAGATGTGTCACCGCTTGCGGTACAGGGACCAAAGGCAGACGAGTTGATGTCTCGGGTCTTCGGTGATCGCGTTCGTGATATCCGTTTCTTCAAATTCGACATGTTCGACTTTCAGGGGCGCGATCTGGCCGTGGCGCGGTCAGGGTATTCCAAACAGGGCGGGTTCGAGATTTACGTTGAAGGCTCTGACATCGGTATGCCGCTTTGGAACGCGTTGTTCGAGGCCGGAAAAGACCTGAGCGTGCGCGCAGGATGTCCGAACCTGATTGAGCGGATCGAAGGTGGCTTGCTGTCATACGGAAATGACATGACCGACGACAACACGCCGCACGAATGCGGCTTGGGCAAATTCTGCAACACGCACACGGCCATTGGCTGCATTGGTCGGGATGCCTTGTTGCGCGTGGCCAAGGAAGGTCCGGTTCAGCAAATTCGCCCGATCGCCATCGACGGTGAGGCGGTTCCGCCCTGCGACCGTCCCTGGCCGGTATATGTTGATGGCAAACGCGTGGGGCAGGTGACTTCGGCAGCGTGGTCTCCGGATTTTGGCACCAATGTTGCCATCGGGATGCTGCGATTGAGCCATTGGGATGTTGGAACGCAGGTCGAGGTAAAGACACCCGACGGAACGCGACGCGCAACCGTGCAGGCGCATTTTTGGATTTAGGCGTGGCTGGGGGCGCTGCCCCCGTCGCTGCGCGACTCCCCCGAGATATTTTTTGCCAGGTGAAGAACGGGGCCTGGCACCAGGAGATGAAAGGAAGGTTTTGATGTTCAATGCGCTGGTGATGGATAAGGATGAGGAAAGCGGGCTGGCGAGTGCCTCGGTCAAGCAGCTTTCGCAAGAAGACCTGCCGCATGGTGAGGTGACGGTCGCGGTTGAGTATTCGACCGTGAACTACAAGGACGGTTTGTGCATGTCGCCCAAAGGCGGCGGACTGGTCAGAAACTACCCCCACGTGCCCGGTGTCGATTATAGCGGTACGGTCGAATCTTCGACAGACGACCGCTATAAACCCGGTGACAAGGTGGTTTCAACCGGCTGGCGGGTCGGCGAAGCCCATTGGGGCGGCTATGCGCAAAAGGCCAGCGCTTTGGCGGACTGGCTAGTGCCCTTGCCCGAAGGGTTGAACACTCGACAGGCGATGGCGGTCGGTACTGCCGGATTTACCGCCATGCTGTCCGTGATGGCGCTGGAAGACCACGGTCTGACACCCAACCAAGGGCCTGTTTTGGTAACCGGTGCTGCTGGTGGTGTTGGATCTGTTGCCACCGCAATTCTGGCCAATCTCGGTTATGAGGTCGCAGCCGTCACCGGGCGCCCCGAAGCGGGCGAGTATCTGAAGTCGCTGGGCGCGACCACCATCGTTCCTCGGGAAGACCTGAACGAGACTGTTAAGCGCCCCCTGGAAAGCGAAACATGGGCGGGATGTATCGACGCGGTCGGCGGCGAGATGCTGGCGCGCGTTCTGGGCCAGATGAAATACGGCGCCTCCGTCGCGGCTGTTGGTTTGGCTGGGGGGGCAGGATTGCCAGCCTCGGTCATTCCGTTCCTGTTGCGGGGGGTAAACCTTTTGGGCATCGACAGTGTGATGCAGCCCTATGATAACCGCGTGCGTGCGTGGCAAAGAGTGGCCACTGATCTGCCGATGGACAAGCTTGATGCGATGATTCAGCTTGCCACGCTGAATGACCTGCCACAATTGGGGGCGGATATCCTCAAAGGGCAGGTCAAGGGGCGCGTGGTAGTCGACGTAAACGCCTGATCCGGAACTCTTCCTTTGGACCGGACAGTCTGTCGACTGGTCGGTCTTTTTGCCCTTTGAAGAACTCGAAAATGCCGGAAACAACTCTGGTCATTGACGCATTTCCCCATCATCATTGCTATACATCCCAACCGTGATGTCTTATGAGCCTAGCAAATAGCACCTGAAGACGGGGAGTGAGCAGCATGTCTGACGATTTCGAACTGGACACTGACGATCTGAAGCGCCGCATGGAAGGCGCCATGTCCAACCTCAGAACCGAGTTCGCGTCGCTGCGAACCGGTCGCGCGTCAGCTTCGATGCTGGAGCCGGTCATGGTTGACGCCTATGGCTCGATGACCCCAATCAATCAGGTTGGCACGGTCAATGTTCCCGAACCCCGCATGGTCACGGTGAACGTGTGGGACAAAGGTCTGGTTGGCAAAGTCGAAAAGGCCATTCGGGAAAGCGGGTTGGGGATCAACCCTCAATTAAACGGCACGATCATTATGCTGCCGATTCCCGAACTGAACGAGGAACGCCGTCGCGAACTTGGCAAGGTCGCGGGACAATATGCAGAACATGCCCGGGTCTCGATCCGTAATGTGCGCCGTGACGGTATGGACCAGATCAAGAAAGCCAAAGCTGACGGGATGTCTGAAGACGACCAGAAATTCTGGGAAAGTGAAGTTCAGGACCTGACCGACGAGATGATCAAGTCCGTCGACACCGCGCTTGAGACGAAACAGTCCGAAATCATGCAGGTTTGACACCACTATGCCCGACACCGCTCATACAGCGCCAGTGGATGGTCCCCGCCACGTCGCCATAATCATGGATGGCAATGGCCGTTGGGCCCAGGCACGGGGCAGGCCGCGTCTGTTCGGGCATCAGGCCGGCGCGCGCCGCGTGCGTGATGTAGTCGAGGCGTGTCCGGGACTGGGAATCAAATATCTGACAGTCTTTGCGTTTTCGACGGAAAACTGGAAACGCACACAGGCCGAAGTTGCCGGTCTCATGAGCCTGTTTAGGCGCTATATCATCAAGGAAACCCGCAATCTTACCAACAACGGGGTGCGTGTTCGGTTTATCGGGGATCGTGTTCGTCTGGATCGAAAGCTCATCGACCTGATGGACACTCTGGAAGACGCCACCAAGAACAATGATCTGGTGCACCTGACCATTGCCATCAACTATGGCGGCCGGGATGAGGTCGCGCGGGCTACGAAACGTCTGGCAAAGGATGTCGCCGAAGGGCGTCTGAAACCGGAAGACGTGGATGAAGAAACCCTGCCCAAGTATCTGGATACACATGTTCTTCCAGACCCTGACCTTGTTATCCGCACAAGCGGTGAAGCGCGGATTTCCAATTTCCTTTTGTGGCAGTCCGCTTATTCGGAATATGAGTTCATCGACACGCTGTGGCCTGACTTCACTGCCGAAGAACTCGAAAAGCTGTGCCGCAATTTCGGGACGCGAGAGCGCCGGTTCGGAGCAATTTCAGCATGAGCGAAGGCCGATGGTCTGACCTGACGGCGCGCGTCCTGTCGGCAGCAGTTCTTGTCGCTATTGGCTCGGTCGAAGTTTGGCTGGGTGGGCTCTGGTTCGAAAGCTTTATCGCGATAGCCTGTGGTCTGATGACGTGGGAACTGGTCCGGATGATCGACCCGGATCGAACCGCGGTCGCTGTACAATTGTCCATTCTGACGGGTATTGCCGTTGTCCTAAGCTACCACGTGCCGCCGCTTTACAAGCTGCCGTTCCTGCTGGCACCGGCCCTTGTTGGGGCAGGGCAGATCAGCCGCGCCAAGGGGACCTATGCGCTGTTTGCGATTTGGATCGCCGCTGCAGGCCTTGGGTTCATCTCTATCCGCGAAAACATGGGCTTTGGCTGGATGGTCTGGCTGATTGCCGTCGTGGTGGCGACAGATGTCGCGGGTTATTTCGTTGGCAAAGCCTTTGGCGGCCCCAAATTCTGGCCGAAGGTCAGCCCCAAGAAAACCTGGTCGGGCACGGCTGGGGGCTGGGTTGCCGCTGCGTTGGTCGGGACGATATTCGCCGCCTATGCGGGGTTTGGTGTCTTGTTTGTGCTGGTGTCAGTACTGGCTTCGATGGCGAGTCAGGCCGGTGACATCATTGAAAGCGCCACCAAGCGGAAATTTGGGGTTAAGGACAGTTCCAACCTGATCCCAGGCCATGGCGGATTTCTGGACCGCTTCGATGGAATGATGGGCGCGGCCTTGTTCGTGTTGATTGCAGGTCTGATTTACACTCCGGGTGCAATGTAATGCGCAAGGTCTCAATTTTTGGCGCAACCGGTTCCATTGGTCAAAACACAATAGACCTGATTGGCAGGAACCCGTCGGATTACGATGTCGTCGCACTCACTGGGGGTGCCAACATTGATCAGCTGGCCAAGGACGCTATCCGTTTGAACGCGGACATTGCGGTAACAGCCCACGAAGACAGGCTGAGCGACCTTCGCGACGCTTTGGCAGGCAGCGGGATCGAAGCGGCCGCCGGTCCGCAGGCCTTGATTGAGGCCGCCGCGCGTCCGACAGACTGGGTTATGTCCGCCATCGTCGGAGCGGCTGGCCTTCCCCCAGGTCTTGAGGCGCTGAAGCAGGGCGCAACCCTTGCGTTGGCCAACAAGGAAACTCTGGTCTGTGCGGGCGCACTCGTACTTGAGACAGCGCGCAAGCATGACGCAAGGCTTCTACCGGTCGACAGCGAACACTCTGCGGTTTTCCAGGCACTGGTCGGCGAGGATATGCAGGCGGTCGAACGTATTATTATCACGGCGAGCGGTGGAGCGTTCCGCGACTGGCCCCTCAGTGATCTGGCGCGTGCGACAGTCGAACAAGCCTCGAGCCATCCGAACTGGAACATGGGCCAGAGGATCACTATCGACAGCGCGTCGATGTTCAACAAAGCTTTGGAACTGATTGAGACAAAAGAATTCTTTGGCGTCGTGCCAAGTCAGATCGAAGTGCTGGTCCATCCCGAATCCATCGTTCACGCCTTGGTCGGATTTTCGGATGGCGCAGTCATGGCCCATATGGGTGCCCCGGACATGCGCCATGCCATCGGATACGCCCTGAACTGGCCGGACCGACGCGACCTGCCGGTTGAACGATTGAACCTGGCGAAATTGGGTCAACTTCGGTTCCACGACCCGGATGAAGCGCGATACCCGGCCCTGAGGCTTGCGCGCCATGTGATGGAACGCGGTGGTCTGTCAGGGGCAATCTTCAACGCAGCCAAAGAGCGAGCGCTGGATCACTTTATCGACCGCAAGATTGGCTTTCTGGAAATGGCGGACATCGTCGAAACAATTCTGGACAGGGCAGAGACCGAAAGCAGCCTTATTGATGCCCCTTTGACACTTGATAACGTGCTGCAAACGGACCATCTGGCACGTAAGTGGGTAGATGAAACCGTAGCCCAACGCGCAGGATAGAAATTTGGACGTACTTTCGCTGATCCCTCAATTCGGTAACCTGATTTACACCATTATTGCCTTTGTCATTGCATTGTCGGTGATCGTGGCGGTGCATGAATACGGCCACTATATCGTGGGCCGGTGGTCGGGAATCCATGCCGAAATATTCTCGATCGGGTTCGGCCCTGTCCTCTGGAGCCGTGTCGACAAGCGGGGAACACGTTGGCAGATCGCGGCTTTACCCTTTGGCGGATATGTCAAATTCCTGGGCGACGCTAATGCTGCCTCGGGCAAGGACGAAGCCGCCATGTCCGAAATTTCCGAGCAAAGCCCGGAAGAGCTGCGCAGAACGATGCATGGCGCGCCGCTTTGGGCGCGTACCGCGACGGTTGCCGCGGGGCCGGTCTTCAATTTCGTCATGTCCATACTGGTTTTCGGGATGATTTTCCTGTCACAGGGCGTGACGAAAGAGCCTTTGACGGTTGGCACACTCTCACCTTTGCCGGGAACGGTTCAGGAGCTTCGGGACGGGGATGAGATCATCGCCATTGCCGGCGTTCCGCTGCCCGAATTTGGAGAAGAGGCGTCGTGGTCCGAGTTTTTGGAGGCGCTGCCCGTTGAACCTGTACTGGACTATACGGTTGTCCGAGACGGTCAGACATTGGATGTATCCGCGCCTTGGCTGATGCCTCCGCTGATCCAGCAGGTCGCACCACGCAGCGCTGCAATGGATATCAACCTGAAGCAAGGCGATGTCATCACGGCGGTGGACGGCGACCCGATCTTTGCGTTCGAGCAGTTGAAGGATCACGTGGAAGCCTCTGACGGCAAAGTTCTCTTGCTGGATGTCTGGCGGGACGGGGCAGAGCTGGAGTTTGCGCTTGCGCCGCGTCGAACCGATGAACCGCAACCAGATGGCGGTTTCGTGACCCATTGGCGGATCGGGATTGTCGGCGGCATGATGCTGGAACCAGCAACGGAACCGGCCGGTATCGTTGAGTCTCTGTCCGGTGGCGTTCGGCAGACAATGCGGATCGTGGAGGGATCTCTTTCCGGAATTTGGCACATGGTTACGGGTGCGATCAGCACGTGCAACATGTCAGGGCCTATTGGTATTGCCGAAACCTCGGGCGCGATGGCAAGCCAGGGCGCGCAGAATTTCATCTTTTTCATCGCGGTGCTGTCGACGGCGGTTGGTCTTTTGAACCTGTTTCCGATCCCGGCTCTGGATGGCGGTCATCTGGTGTTCTACGCCTATGAAGCGGTTGCAGGAAAACCACCCAGCGATGGTGTGCTGCGCGTTCTGATGGGAGTCGGGGTGTCCTTGATCTTGGGCCTGATGCTTTTCTCGGTATCCAACGATTTGTTCTGCTGATTGTGGCGCGGTCGGCGCGGAAAGGCCGCAATTCCGCCTCAATTAAAGAGTAATCTCTATGGCAAACGGATGATTGTTTCAGAGGATGCCATGACACAGGCCCTGCAAAAGTCGTACAAGAGCTTTAGCTTTCTTTTCCTGTTGAACTGGGACTCGATCCTGTTCTTCGGCGCGACCGCTTTAGCGATGTTTGGATGCGCTTATTTGATCACGATGTGATTCTTGCACTCCACTGAAAAACAACAGTTGGCGACCTTCTGGGTCGCTTTACTTTTTGGGCTTTTGACAAGATTTCTGAATACCGCTACTCAAACTTAAAGTCCTGAAAATTTGGGTAGAGAAAAATATGACTGATAGGCGAGGCGCAGGCACATCCTGCGGGGGGCAGAAGCTGACAAACAATATTTTGTGGCGAACGCTATCCATTTTTTCCCTTATTGTTTTAGTGAGTTTAGTGTCGGCACCACAGGTCGCACAGGCGCAGAGTTACACCATCAATTCCTTCGACGTTGACGGGAACCGTAGGATCGAAACATCCACGATTATTGCCCGTACTGGCATCCAGCCCGGACAGACTGTGACTGCCGGAGAATTGAACGACGCCTTCCAGCGTTTGCTTGACAGTGGTGTTTTTGAGACAGTTGAACTGACCCCGCGCGGAAACACGCTGCTGATCGAGGTGCAGGAATATCCGACGATCAACCAGATCAGCATCGAAGGAAACCGCCGCGTAAAGGATGACGTTCTGATCGAGGCGATCTCGTCGCAGCCGCGTCGCGTATTCACGCCACAGGTCGCCGAAGCCGACGCAGATCTGATCGCCGAGATATATTCGGCGCAGGGCAGGGTGTCGGCCACCGTTATTCCGCGCATCATTCGCCGCAGCGACAACCGCGTTGATCTTGTCTTTGAAATTGCAGAAGGCACGACAATCGAGGTTGAACGTGTCAGCTTTGTTGGCAACCGCGCGTATTCCGATCGCCGCCTGCGCCGGGTTCTTGAGACCAAACAGGCCAATTTCCTGCGGACTTTCCTGCGGGGGGACACATTTATTGCGGACCGGATCGAATTCGACAAACAGGTCATCCGCGATTTCTATCTGTCGCGCGGGTATATCGACTTCCGCGTCAACAGCGCGAATGTGGAATTCACCCGCGAGCGTGATGCGTTCTTCCTTGTGATGAATATCACCGAAGGGCAGAAATTCTCGTTCGGAAAGATTTCGACCGTCAGCGAAATTCCCGGTGTCGATGCGGCTCCGTATCAGCAGGCGTTGAAAATCAAGCCCGGCGTGACTTATTCGCCGTCATTGGTTGAGAACTCGATCGCTCGTCAGGAGCGCCTGGGTATCAAGCAGGGTGTTGATTTCCTGCGCGTTGAACCGCGTGTCACACGTAACCCGCGCGACCTGACGCTGGATGTTCAGTTCGTCCTGACCAAAGGACCGCGTATCTTTGTTGAACGCATCGACATTGAAGGCAACACCACGACACTGGACCGTGTCATTCGCCGTCAGTTCGATACCGTTGAAGGTGACCCGTTCAACCCGCGCGAAATCCGGCAGGCGGCTGAACGTATCCGCGCACTCGGCTTCTTTGCGGTAGCAGACGTTGAGCCACGTGAAGGTTCAACGGCCAGCCAGGTCATCGTTGACGTGGATGTGGAAGAACAACCAACCGGCTCGCTGAGCCTTGGTGGTAGCTACTCGGTTTCCGACGGTTTCGGGATTGCGATCGGTCTGAATGAATCGAACTTCCTAGGCCGGGGTCAGAACCTGGGTGTCACACTGTCGACCGCGCAGGATGCCGAGCAATATACGCTGAACTTCACCGAACCCTACCTTTTGGGACGCCGGTTGCGTTTTGATCTTGGTCTGGGCCTTGCATCCACGAATTCGAGCTTTGCCAGCTATGACACCGAGCGGGTTTTCTTCAACCCACAGCTCAGCTACTCAATCGGCGAGCTGTCTGCCTTGCGCGTGCGCTATGGCTGGGACCGCAGCGAGATGACGCAGCAGGATGACGAAGTAAACGGCGCTGTGATTTCGTCGGAAATTGATCAGGGCAAGCGTACAACCAGCTCTTTGGGCGTATCCTATGTGTATGACAGCCGGATTGGTGGTCTGAACCCGAATGCTGGTGTACTGTTTGAAGTTGGTCTGGATGCCGCCGGTCTGGGCGGTGACAACGAGTACTACAAATCGACCGCCAGAGCGATCGCTCAAACCCGTGTCCTCAGCGAAGAAGTCGTCTTGCGCGCCACGTTTGAAGCGGGTGCACTGCACTGGAGAGGCGACGACTTCAGCCGGACCATTGACCGGTTTGTTCTTGGTCCGAACACGTTCCGCGGTTTCGAACCTGCGGGTCTTGGCCCGCGCGATCTGTCCAACGGACAGGACGATGCGATTGGAGGCAACTATTACTGGGTCGCCCGGTTTGAATCGGACTTCCCGCTGGGCCTGCCCGAAGAACTGGGACTGCGTGGTGGCGTGTTCTATGACGTGGGTAACCTCTACAACATCGACGATGTGAACACGGCCGGTGCTGATATCGTTGGTGCGAACGGATCAATCCGCCACGTTATCGGTGTGTCGGTGCTTTGGGAAACGCCGTTTGGACCGTTGCGGTTCAACTTCTCGAAAGCGCTGAAGAAAGAGGACTTTGACCAGGAGCAGAATTTCGACCTGACCATTCAGGCGCAATTCTGACCAGAGGATGAAGAACTTGTTATCTCCAAAACTACAGGGCCCTTTTCGGGCCCTGTGTGTTTTTCTGACGATTTTCCTCGCCAGCGTAGCTCAAGCCCAACAGTTGGGTATTCCCCAGACGGCGGTGTTGACGATTTCCAGTGAACGCCTGTTCGCTGATTCTGCATTTGGCCAACGTGTCCTGCGCGAGATCGAGGCAGAAGGCACCTTGTTGGCTGAAGAAAATGAACGGATTGTCGCCGAGCTGAGCCGCGAGGAAAAAGACCTGACGGAACAACGGGCCGAGCTTCAACCCGAAGAATTCCGGCCACTGGCCGAGGCATTCGATGAAAAGGTGCAATCTCATCGGGACGGGCAGCGGGCAAAACTGGATGCGCTTGCGCGGCGCAGCGAAGAAGCCCAGCAGACGTTTTTTGAATTGATCCAACCGGTACTTATAGATCTGCTGCGGGAAACCGGGGCTACTGTCATCATCGAACGCTCGAGCGTTTTTCTGAGCTCGGACCGCACCGACGTGACTGATGCTGCGATTGCCCGGATTGATACGGTAATTGGGGACGGCAGTTCGATCGAAAACAGGGCGAACGAATAGGTTTGCTTGCCCTTGGGTCGCGGTGTTGCTAACCACGCCGGAAAGAGAAATCCAGAACGGGACACCTTCATCATGAGTACGGAAACCAAGAGCGCAGACATTCAGCTGATCCAGCGGATATTGCCGCACCGCTATCCGTTTCTTCTGGTCGACAAGGTTGTCGATATCTCGGGCTATCAGTCCGCGGTTGGCATCAAGAATGTCACGATGAACGAGCCGCATTTTCAGGGGCATTTCCCGGGAACACCGATCATGCCCGGCGTGACCATTGTCGAGGCGATGGCGCAGACCGCTGGTGTGATGCTGGGCGTGGGCATGGACGTCATCGACAGCGAGCTGCTGATCTATTTCATGAATATCGACAAATGCAAATTCCGCCGCAAAGTGGTGCCGGGCGACGTGCTTGAGATGCATGTGGAAACCGTGCGCGGCAAAAAAGGCGGCAAGATTTTCAAGTTCAGTGGCCGCGCGACTGTTGAGGGAGAGGTTGCCGCCGAAGCTGAATTCTCGGCCTATGTTGATTGGGACATGGAAAAAACGACATGAGCGGAATTCACCCAAGCGCAATCATCGAAGACGGTGCGCAGATCGGTGAAGACTGCGTTATCGGGCCGTTCTGTTATGTGGGGGCGCAGGTCACTCTGGGCGACCGGGTCGAGCTGAAGTCACATGTGGTCGTGACCGGCGAGACTTCGGTCGGGGATGAAACGGTCATCTTCAATTTCTCGGTGATCGGCGAGATTCCGCAGGACCTGAAATTTGGCGGCGAGAATACGCGGCTTGAGATCGGCAAGCGCAATCGAATCCGCGAGCACGTGACCGTAAATACTGGCACCGATGGTGGCGGCGGCGTGACCCGGATCGGCGATGATTGTCTGTTGATGGCAGGTGTGCACGTGGCGCACGACGTGCAGATCGGCAACCGCGTGATCATGGTGAACCACGCCGGGGCTGCCGGACACTGCATCATCGAAGATGACGTGATCGTAGGGGGCATTTCTGGCCTGCATCAGTGGGTGCGTGTCGGACGCGGTGCGATCATTGGCGCGCTGACCATGGTGCCAAACGACGTCATTCCCTATGGGCTGGTTCAGGCACCGCGCGGTGAGTTGGACGGGCTGAACCTGGTTGGTCTGAAACGCAAAGGTGTCTCTCGCGAGGATATCTCGGCCCTGCGCGCGGCTTTCCGAGAACTGTCGACGGGCGACGGCACCTTTATGGAACGTGCACAGCGTGTCGGTGCTGAGAATGAAAGCGAATACGTGCAACGGATCGTCGATTTCGTCACTGGACAGACGGACCGGTCTTTCCTGACCCCGAGGAAGTAACCCATGCTGGCGCTGATTGCGGGAACAGGCGCATTGCCGGATGAGGTGGTTGGCCATCTCGAAACCAAACCGATCATTTGCGCGATGGAAGGGTTCTCCCCGGACAGGCTCTCCGCCGATATCGTGTTCCCACTGGAGCATCTGGGCAGTTTCATTGCCGATCTGAAGGGGCGCGGTGTCACCGAAATCTGCATGGCGGGTGCTGTAAAGCGGCCTCAGATAGACCCCTCGCGCATTGATGCCGCCACGATGCCGCTGGTGCCAGTAATTCAGCAGGCGTTGATGTCTGGCGACGATAGTGCGCTGCGCGCTGTGATCGGTATTCTTGAGGACTCCGGTCTGAAGGTGCGCGCAGCCCATGAAATCGCACCGGCGTTGTTGCCGCAACTTGGCTGCTTAACCACCGCACATCCCTCGGACAGCGATTTGGCTGACGCAGACCGGGCCGCTGGTATTCTGCGCGCAATGGGAACGGCTGATATCGGTCAAGCCTGTGCGGTATCAAAAGGTCAGGCGCTTGCCGTCGAAAGCATCTTTGGCACCGACTGGATGCTGCAATCGCTGACCCAACGCCCCGATGCGGGTGGAGGTGTTCTGTTCAAAGCCCCCAAACCCGATCAGGACCGTCGTGCCGATCTTCCAACAATAGGTCCCGACACAGTCTCTGGCGCTGTGGCTGCGGGTCTTACCGGTATCGTTATCGAAAAAGGCGGTGCCATCGTGTTGGATCAGGCGCGTGTCATTGAAGAATGCGACCGCCTTGGCCTGTTCCTTTATGTCCGCGAGCGGGCCAACTGATGCGAGTCTTTCTGGTCGCCGGCGAACCTTCGGGCGACCGTCTTGGCGGATCGTTGATGGAAGGGTTGCGCAGCCTTGTCTCGGATGTTGAGTTTGACGGGGTCGGCGGCCCTTTGATGCAGGCTCAGGGGTTACACAGCCGCTTTCCAATGTCGGAACTTTCGGTGATGGGGCTGGTCGAGGTCCTGCCGAAATTCTTTCACCTCAAACGTCGCATTGCCGAAACTGCCCAGGCGGTTCTGGACACGCAACCGGATGTACTGATCACGATCGACAGCCCGGATTTTTCCCTGCGTGTTGCCAAAATCGTCAAGGCGCAAAGTAACATAAGAACCGTGCATTACGTCGCCCCAAGCGTTTGGGCGTGGCGACCCGGGCGCGCGGATAAAATGGCGAAAGTCATTGATCACGTTCTGGCGCTGCTACCCTTTGAACCCCCCTATATGGAACGGGCGGGGATGGAGTGTGATTTTGTCGGCCACCCCGTCGCCGATGAGCCGATAGCCTCGGATCAGGATATAGCCGAATTTCGTAAGGATTATGACCTTGGCGATGCTCCTCTGGTGCTCGCTCTACCGGGGTCGCGCCGGGGCGAGGTTGATCGTCTGGCACCGGTATTTGGGCAGGCGCTTGCGCTCTTTCTACGTGATCGCCCGGACATGCGGGTGATTGTCCCGACTGTTTCGCACATGGTCGATGCGGTCCGGGAACATGTCAAAGACTGGCCGGGGGCTCCGGTGGTTGTGGATCCGCGCGACCTGCCCACAGATCAAGCCGTGGCGCAAAAACGGGCCGCGTTTGCATCGGCGGATCTGGCACTTGCTGCCTCGGGCACTGTTTCACTGGAATTGGCCGCACAAAACACACCGATGGTCATTGCCTACAAGCTCAGTTGGCTGACCCAGAAAATAGCCGAACGGATGGTAAAGCTGGAAACGGTCACCCTCGTAAATCTGGTCTCTGATACACATGCGGTCCCGGAACGTCTGCTGGATGACTGCACACCGGAACGCATCTCTGAGGCGCTGACCGAAGTTTATTCCAACCCCAAAGCGCAGCAGGCAGCGATGGACTTGACGATGAGTCGCCTTGGGCGCGGAGGCGAGGCTCCGGGCCTTCGTGCGGCACGCGCGGTGTTGGACAGGCTGCCCACGCACCATGGTTGAACATATCCTTTTTGCCATCTCAGCCGGGATCGTGACGATTTCCACCAACCTGGACAACCTCGTCATGTTGTTTGGGCTGGTTATGGTGATGAAGACGGCCCGCGCCGTTATTGGCTTTGCTGTTGCGCAGGTTCTGATCCTGTCCCTGTCGCTCGCTATTGCCAGCGGGCTGGACCAAACGAGCTTTCTGCAATGGGTCGGCTATCTTGGAATTGTGCCCCTGACGCTTGGCCTGCGCGGTATCTGGCACCAGATTTCAGGCAAAGATGATCGCAAGATACCCGAGCGTGGCGCGGTCACGTCGGTGGTCGTCCTGTTTTTAAGCCTGTCGATCGACACGCTTGCGGCCATGACGCCCTTGTTGGCGGACTCGACACCTGCATTCCGAGTAACCGCATTGATCGGTGCGGCTGTCGCGCTTACCGGGCTGGTCGCACTGGCAAGCTGGGGGGCGCCCCGCGCGCAAAAACTTGGCCCGCGCGTCGCACGGCTGGACAGAATAGCCCCGTACATCATGGTTTCCGTCGGTCTTTATATCCTGATCAACAGCCCAACCGACGCCCTGTGATATCGGCTGGTCAGTAGCCGCGCCAAATCCAGCCGCCGCCAAAGATGCGGCTGCCTTCCAACGCGTAGAACACACAGGCCTGACCCGGCGAAATGCCTTCTTCGGGGGTCAACAGCTCTACCTCGGCGGTCGTGTCGGACAAGGGCCGAATGATCGCTTCACGCGGGGGACGAGTGGATCGGACCTTGACCTTCAGATGCCATTCCTCGCGCGAGGTGAAGGGCTCATCCCCCAGCCAGTTGATTTCGCGCACCGGGACTGTCCGCGTGGCCAGCATGTCCTTGGGGCCGACAACCACCTGCTTCTTGTCTACATCCAGTTTGACGACATAAAGAGGCTCACTCAGGCCACCGATACCAAGACCGCGACGTTGCCCGATCGTATAGTGGATCACGCCGTTATGCTGTGCCAGCACACGACCGTCGGCATGGACAATCTCGCCGGGTTCGGCGGCACCAGGGCGCAGTTTTTCGATCACGCTGGCATAGTTGCCGTCGGGCACGAAACAAATGTCCTGACTGTCAGGCTTGTCAGCCACGGCCAGCCCATATTGCGCCGCCATCTCGCGCGTGGCATCTTTTGACGGCAAGTGGCCCAGAGGGAAACGCAGAAAGTCCAACTGTTCGGGCGTCGTTGAGAACAGGAAATAGGACTGATCGCGGTTCGCATCCTCGGCGCTGTGCAATTCAGGCCCGTTTTCACCATCTTTGCGCTGGATATAGTGACCGGTGGCCATGCAATCGGCCTCAAGATCCTTGGCGGTTTCAAGCAGGTCCTTGAACTTCACCCGCTCATTGCAGCGGATGCATGGCACCGGGGTAGCGCCCGCCAGATAACTGTCGGCGAATTCGTCAATCACCGCGTCCTTGAAGATATTCTCGTAATCCAAAACATAATGGGGAAAGCCGCGCTCTTCGGCCACGCGCCGCGCATCGTGGATGTCGATCCCCGCACAGCACGCGCCTTTCTTGGCCAGCGCCGCACCGTGGTCATAGAGTTGCAGCGTGACACCCACCACGTCATAGCCCTGATCAGCCAGATGCGCTGCTACAACGGAACTGTCCACGCCGCCGGACATGGCCACCACCACCCGCGTTTCCGACGGCGGTTTGGCAAAGCCAAGCGAGTTCAGCGGTGTCTCGGTATCGAGGGCCATGACGATTCCAGTGCGGGTTAAGAAAGACCGGCAGAATATAAGAAAATTCTACGCACTCTCAAGGGGTGGTTTCACCCGGCATTAAGTAGGGTGGTGTCAGCTTTGTCGCAGCACGAAAAGGATCGAGAAATGTATTTGCACAAAGTTGAAGGACCACGATCCGTAACCCTGCCGGATGGAACGGTTTTGTCGCGTGCAGACCTTCCTCCGGCGGATACGACACGTTGGGTTGCGTCGCGAAAAGTCGTTGTCGTTCGCGGCGTTTTGTATGGCCTGATCACTCTGTCTGACGCGAAATCGAGGTATGGGTTGAGTGATGAAGAGTTCAATTCCTGGGTCTCTGCCGTTGCAGAGCATGGAAAAGACGCCCTGAAAGTGACCGCGCTAAAAAAATATCGACAACCTAAAGATGAAAGTGAATAAATGATTCAACGGTAACGTCAGATTAACCATTTTTGAGCAGGCTCAACCCAATTGATACGTTGAACCAAATTGGAGCAGTAAATGCGTATACTTCTTGTCGAGGATGATCCCACCACGTCGAAAAGCATCGAGTTGATGTTGACCCACGCCAACCTCAATGTCTATGCGACCGACCTCGGCGAGGAAGGTATTGATCTGGCAAAACTCTATGATTACGACCTGATCCTTTTGGACCTGAACCTGCCCGATATGAATGGGCACGAAGTATTGCGTCAGCTGCGCATTGCGCGGGTCGAAACTCCGATCCTCATCCTGTCCGGCGCCGACGATACCGAAAGCAAAATCAAGGGCTTCGGCTTTGGCGCTGACGATTACATGACCAAGCCTTTTCATCGTGAGGAGTTGGTTGCGCGCATTCACGCAATCATTCGTCGATCAAAAGGGCATTCTCAGTCCGTGATCCACACCGGTCGCGTCGCAGTGAATCTGGATGCCAAAACGGTCGAGGTTGAAGACAAGGCCGTGCACCTGACGGGCAAAGAATACCAGATGCTGGAACTGCTGAGCTTACGCAAAGGCACGACACTGACCAAGGAGATGTTCCTAAATCACCTTTATGGGGGAATGGACGAACCCGAACTTAAGATCATCGACGTCTTCATCTGCAAGCTGCGCAAGAAACTCAGCAACGCGACGGGCGGCGACAACTATATCGAAACGGTTTGGGGCAGGGGATACGTCCTGAGGGACCCGCAAAGCAACAGTGTCGATGACAGGCGTTTGGCAGTCGGAGCCTAGCCCGGATTTGGGAATTTGACCTTTGGCTGAGAGCGGCACCACCACTCTGTGAACAGCACGTCTGGACCTGAGAGTGCCCTCGCCCTATCACTGAATTCCAAGAATATGTGACAGGGCGAGGGCATGAGCGATTCAATACCAGTATCCGAGCTGACGGAAGAACAGGCCCGATCCGAATTGGCGCGGCTGACCCCCATGATCTTGCGGGCCAATACGCTATACCACTCGGAAGACGCTCCCGAGATTTCTGACGCCGAGTATGACAGCCTCAAACAGCGCAATGCTGAGATTGAACGCCGCTTCCCGCACCTGAAAAGAACCGTCAGCCCCTCCGATCAGGTAGGTGCAAGACCATCAGACGGATTCTCAAAGGTCACGCACGCCGTTCGGATGATGTCGCTGGGCAATGCATTCAGCGAAGAAGATGTCGTCGATTTCGACCGCTCAGTCCGTAAGTACTTGGGGTTGCCAGACTCGCAGCCGCTGTCCTTTACGGCGGAACCTAAAATAGATGGTCTTTCTCTGTCCCTCAGATACGAGAAAGGCATCCTGGTTCAGGCAGCGACCCGAGGGGATGGAGAAGTCGGTGAAAACGTGACTGCAAACGCGCGCACGATTTCCGACATTCCCCAAAGCCTATCAGATGCGCCGGATATTCTTGAGGTCCGGGGCGAAGTATATATGTCCCACCAGGACTTTGAGGATCTGAATGCACGTCAGGAAGCTCAGGGAGACAAACTGTTTGCGAACCCGCGCAACGCCGCTGCCGGATCGCTCAGGCAACTGGATGCGGCAATCACGCGGTCACGTCCGCTCAGGTTCTTTGCCTATGCATGGGGTGAATTGTCCGAGCCATTGGCCCACACGCAAATGGGCGCAATCGAACGGTTGGCCGATTTTGGGTTTTCGACCAACCCACTGACCGCCGTTTGTGACACCAAGGACCAAATTCTAAACCACTACCGAAGCATCGAGGCACAGCGCGCGACGCTTGGGTATGATATCGACGGCGTCGTTTACAAGGTGAACGACCTGTCTTTGCAATCGCGGCTTGGCTTCAGGTCCACGACGCCCCGATGGGCAATTGCCCACAAATTTCCCGCTGAACTCGCCTGGACGCGGCTTGAGGCGATCGACATTCAAGTTGGCCGAACTGGGGCCCTCAGCCCGGTCGCACGCCTGCATCCGGTGACAGTCGGCGGTGTGGTCGTATCAAATGCGACGCTCCATAACGAAGATTATATCGCCGGGCGCGACGCAAAGGGCGGGACAATCCGCGACGGTAAGGATTTTCGCATCGGTGACTGGGTACAAGTTTACCGTGCCGGTGATGTGATTCCGAAACTGGCGGATGTAGATATCTCGAAACGCCCGGCAGAAGTGAAACCTTACGTATTCCCAACAACTTGCCCAGAGTGTCAGAGCGATGCGGTACGCGAGGAGGGCGACGCTGTAAGGCGTTGCACGGGCGGCATAATCTGCCCGGCTCAGGCGGTTGAAAAATTGAAGCACTTCGTTTCACGCAAAGCGTTCGACATCGAAGGTCTGGGTGCCAAGCAGATTGAGATGTTCTATGACGACCCGGATCTTCCGGTCAGAACTCCGGTTGATATTTTCACCCTGCAATCCCGCGACGCCGCAAACCTCAACAAACTGGCAAACCGCAAAGGCTGGGGCGCGCAAAGCGCTGGCAACCTGTGGGCCGCGATTGACGAAAAGCGCGACATACCGTTCGGACGCCTTTTGTTTGCGCTGGGAATCCGCCACATGGGTGAGGCCGCGTCAAACTTGGTCGCCAACCATTATGGGTCATGGGCAGAGTTTGAAGGCGCCATCACCGCCGCCACCGATTTTTCTGGCCCTGAGTGGGACGATTTGCTGGCCATTGACGGGGTCGGAGAAATCATGGCCCGCGCCTTGGTCTCGGCTTTTGCCCAGAATGCCGAACGGTCAAGCATCGACGCACTGGTGGCGCAGTTGAACATACAAGAAGCGACCAGACCCGACACCTCTGGCAGTCCTGTGGCCGGCAAAACGGTTGTCTTCACCGGCACGCTGGAAAAAATGACCAGAGCTGAAGCCAAAGCGCGGGCCGAAGCACTGGGCGCGAAGGTGTCAGGCTCGGTCAGCAAGAAGACCGATTTGCTCGTGGCTGGACCGGGCGCTGGATCAAAGGCGAAAAAGGCGGCCGAGTTGGGTATCGAAACGCTGGACGAAGACGGCTGGCTGACCCTGATTGGCGCGTCATGAGCGGCAGGCCCGAAGTCCTGTTCCCGCTTTTTGCCCGGCTCGAAACGCTAGAGGGCGTAGGCCCCAAGACCGCCCAAGCCATGGTGCAAGCCGGAATCGAAACACCTCGTGACGTGCTTTTCGGTCTGCCCTATGCGGTGATTGACCGTCGTCTCAGGGATACGATCCAAGGCGCTGATCTTCCGACAACCTTGACGGTTGAGGTGACGGTAGGACCACATAGACCGCCACGCAATAAGGGTGGCGCGTATCGTGTTCACGTCGAGGATTCGCAGGTAGATTTCCAGTTGGTTTTCTTCCATGCGCGCGGAGATTACTTGAAAAAGGTTCTGCCTGAGGGATCGCGCAGGGTGATTTCGGGTAAGCTTGAGCTATTCGACGGCATGGCTCAGATGGTTCATCCCGACCATATGCTTCCGTTAGAAAGCGCCCGTGACATCCCGGAATTTGAACCGGTCTATCACCTGTCTCAGGGGATTACACAAAAGACCGCTTACAAGGCGGCTCGCAGTGCATTGTCCCGTGCGCCCGAACTGGCTGAGTGGATTGATCCGGCACAAGTGACCAAGCAAGACTGGCCTGACTGGACGACCGCCGTCAAAGCAGCCCACAGCCCGCAAGGTGCGGATGATATTGCAAGTCACGCCCCTGCAAGAGAGCGGTTGGCCTATGATGAGTTGTTCGCGCATCAGATGACCCTGGCGCTGGCGCGGCAGCGGGAACGAAAGGCGCGGGGTGTTGTCAGTGTCGGAACGGGCGCGCTTCAATCCAAGGTTCTGGCAAGCCTGCCATACAAACCAACCGGTGCGCAGATGCGCGCAATTGACCAGATCGCGACGGATTTGGGCTCGGACGCGCGGATGAATCGTCTGTTGCAGGGGGATGTAGGCGCTGGCAAGACGCTGGTGGCATTCATGGCGCTGCTTGTCGCGGTCGAGGCCGGAGGGCAGGGCGTGATGATGGCTCCGACCGAAATCCTTGCCCGCCAACATCTTGAAGGGCTACGGCCCCTGGCTGAAGAAGCCGGAATTGTTCTTGAGATACTGACGGGCCGCGATAAAGGGAGCGAGCGGCGCAGCAAGCTGGACGCGCTGAAAAAAGGGAACATTCACATATTGGTTGGCACCCATGCAGTGTTCCAAAACGACGTGGAATTCAGCGACTTGCGGCTGGCAATCGTGGATGAACAACACCGATTTGGCGTCCGGCAACGGATGGAACTGTCCGAAAAAGGGCGAGGTGCCGACGTGCTGGTGATGACGGCAACGCCCATCCCGCGCAGTCTGGCGTTGGCCCAATATGGTGATATGGACGTATCGGTTCTGGATGAAAAACCTCCGGGCCGAAAACCCATCAAAACGGCCGTTATCAGCTCGGACAGGATGGAAGAAGTGATCACGCACCTGCGGCGGGCGATTGACGAGGGGCGGCAATGCTATTGGGTGTGCCCGCTGGTCGACGAGTCCGAAGTGTCAGACCTCACTGCCGCTGAAGAGCGTTTCAAACGGTTGCGCGCAATTCTCGGGGATGACGTGGTGGGTTTGGTGCATGGCCAAATGCCGCCAGCGGACAAAGACGCCGCCATGAAAGCGTTTCAGGAAGGTCAGACCAAGGTTCTGGTCGCGACCACTGTTATCGAAGTTGGCGTAAATGTGCCCAACGCTACCATCATGGTGATCGAGCGCGCCGAGATTTTCGGATTGGCTCAATTACACCAACTGCGCGGCCGTGTCGGTCGCGGAGAAGCGGATTCGACCTGCTTGTTGATGTACCAGCCTCCGCTGAGTGAAGGGGGGCGCAAACGTCTGGAAGTTCTGCGGGAAACCGAGGACGGGTTTCGGATATCCGAAACAGACCTGCACATGCGCGGCGCTGGCGACCTTATCGGGACGGCGCAATCCGGGTTACCCAAATTTCGGATCGCTGATCTTGAGCGTCAGGCGGGATTGATGTCCATCGCGCAAACGGATGCCAGAGCTCTTCTTTCGAAAGACCCGCACTTAAGTTCGGACAGAGGGCAGGCGGTGCGTGTTCTTCTTTGGCTGATGAGACAGGATCAGGCGATCCGTTTGATATCAGTAGGTTAGCGGAATCGTTCTCAATAGTTCACAAATGTTCCCAAAAAGTTCTTTACCGACTCGGCAAAATATGAGAACAAAAGGTCAACAAAGGATTAAAGCCCTGACCGGAGGTGACCCATGCTGACCCAGATAAAGACTGCCATCACCCGCTCGCAATCCACGCTTTTGCAGGATGCAGCCGGTGCGGTTTCTTTGGTGGTTATTCTGATGGTTGCCCTTCACCTGCCCGGAGCGTTCTGACCCTTTCTGCCTGCGATCTCGTGCCGACCAAATCCGCGCTGTCATCCCCATCTCAGTCAAGGGTGACCTGCCTGTCCTAATTCCCTTGAAGGGGCCTTGCCTCGGCCCCGTGCGGACGTCCGGACCCACACGAGAAACGCACATCCTGCCGCCGCCCTTTCCGCCCGGAAGGTGCGGCGGTTTTTTTTATAATTGCCCGGTTTTCATAATTTCCAACATTGCCGACAGGACAGAGTTCACCGCGACAGAGGCCAGAATCATGCCCATGACACGGCTGATGATCGCAGCGCCAGAGTGACCAATCAGGCGTATGATAGGCTCAGCCAGCAGCATGAGGATAAACGCAATGGCCACGACGGAAATCATGACCAAAGCCGTGATGCCCTGATCCGCAACGCTGTATCTATTATTGTCCGTCAGGATCACGATGGCCAACATCGCGCCTGGCGACGCCAAAGACGGAACGGCCAGCGGAAATATGGCCGGGTTGTGCTGGTGCATCTTGTCTTTGATGTCTTCTTCGGCAGCGCGTTGTTCGATGTCCTGCTTGCTTTCGCCAAAAATCATCGTCAGTGCGAACAGGAACAGAATGATCCCACCTGCAACCTGAAAAGAGTTCAGCCCGATATCCAACGCCTCAATCAGCAATTGTCCAAACACAAGGAAGAACAACAGAATTCCAGCACTGATGATTGACGCAACCAAAGCCATCTTGCGCCTGGCTGCGGCCTCAAGCCCTGCGGTAACGGCTATGAAAACGGGGATCGTGCCGATGGGGTCAATGACAACCCAAAGCGTTACGAAATGTTCCAGCAAGTTGTTCAAAACACGGACTCCCCCTGATTTCGCAGGAGGTTAGACCGAATTTACGGAAAAAACTATGGTTACGCGCAGTTTGCCTGCTCTGCCTGTTCCATCGCTTCGGCCGTTGCGTCCAAAGCAAGCAAAATCGAGGCATGACGATTCTTGTAATCGCGGGCAGGCATCAAAACCTCCAGCCCGTCGAACGGGGCGTCGGGGGCAGGGCCGTCCTTTTTGAGCATATCAGCCAGTTGATCTCGCGCCGTTTCAATTTGCGCTCTGGTCGCGCCAATAACCGCCCCGCCAACGACAGCGGCCGACGCCTGACCCAAGGCACAGGCTTTCACGTCCTGACCGAATTCTGCAACACGCCCATCCTGAACCCTGACATCAACAGTCACGGTCGATCCGCACAGGGGCGAGCGTTTCTTTACCGTTGCATCCGGATTTTCCAGCCGGTCCAGATGCGGGATATCAGACGCCAGCGCCAGAATTCGGCCGGAGTATAGCTTTATCAGGTCATTATCGCCGGACATGGCTTTCCCTCGTTGACTGTTCCCCATACATAGTGAGCATCCACCGGGATGCAAAAGGTTTTTACGATGTCAGCACGCACCACATTCGACTCGGCCACTTTGAAATATAACGATGCAGGCCTGATCCCGGCGATTGCCCAGGACGAAACCTCGGGCGAGGTTCTGATGATGGCGTGGATGAATGCGGAAGCCGTTGATAAAACGCTGGAAACGGGTCGCGTTACCTACTGGTCCCGCTCGCGGCAGTCTTTCTGGATCAAGGGCGAAAGCTCTGGACACACGCAGGAATTGGTGGATTTCCGTGTAGACTGTGACCGCGATTGCCTGCTTGTTCTCGTTCGTCAAACCGGTCCGGCCTGCCACACAAATCGGCGGAGCTGTTTTTATACCGCCGTTCGCGAAGGCGGCGAGACCGAGCTTATGTCACCTATGGTGTAAACCCACCATCGCCCTGATATCCGCCACGCTGCTGCCCTCGGCGCGGAATTTTGCAATCGCCCGTGCATCGTCACGTTTCGCAAGCCGCTTACCGGTGTCATCCCGGATCAGTTTATGATGGTGATAGACTAGCGATTTCAGACCAAGCAGGGATTGTAACAAAACGTGGATGCGGGTTGCTTCGAAAAGGTCCTGCCCACGCACCACATGACTTATACCCTGTTCTGCGTCATCCAGCACAACCGAAAGGTGGTATGAGGTGCCCATATCCCGCCGGGACAAAACGACATCGCCGATCGTTTCGATCAATTCTGTGCCGCTAAAAGTAATCCACCCGGATTCTCCTTCAGGTCCCGCTCCATCCTCTTGAAACCCCGCCGATTTTCCGAATAGATCAACGGACCGATTTACCGCCAATTCCATGTCTAATCGAAGCGGAATGGTTCTTGACATCGGTCCCGTTCTGTCCGATTTCGTCCGACAGGTACCCGGATAGATTATGCCGTCCGGCCCAAGCAACGGGGCACCTTCCTGCGGTGCTCCGACAGCCGCAGCGATATCGCGGCGATTGCACGTACAGGGATAGAGCAAACCGTCCTTCCAAAGCGTTTCAAGGGCTTGCTCATACACATCCAGTCGCGATGACTGTCTCATAACTGGCGTGGGCCAGGTTATTCCCAGCCAGTGCAAATCGTCGAAAATCTGATTTTCCCATTGCGGGCGCGAACGCGCGCGGTCGATATCTTCTATCCTGAGAAGAAACTCACCCCCACGCGTCGCGGCCATGTCACTGGCCAACAGCGCCGAATACGCATGCCCAAGGTGAAGTGGTCCCGTTGGGGAGGGCGCAAACCGAGTTACAAATGTCACGCTTTTTCAACAATATAGACGTCTGACTTGAGGTCCATACCCGGCAGATGAGGCCCATGTTCACGAAACAGCAAGCGCGCCGCGCCCATGTCGAGCCAATCGTTCAGGCGGCATGTATAGGTTCGATCTGCAAGTGTATGATCATTAAACGAAAACGCCAGCAGGCCCCCTTTGGGTAAGGCATGCATCAACAGATCAAATGTCTGGGGCGGCGCGGCGCCAACACTTATGACTCCGATGGCGCTAATCGCCTTGTATGCCCCTTGTTGCAACGGGTTTGGGTCAGCCAGATCAAAAGTCGACAACTGCCTGTAAACCCCCTTGGCCTCGGCACCTTCCAACATTTTCGGAGAGGGATCTACACCGTCGATGACCCGAAACCCCACCGCGTGCAACGCTTCACCAGACAAACCTGTCCCGCAACCGTAGTCCAAAACAGGGGTCTGGGCTGCTGGCATGTGCGACCACAGAGCCTCGGCCACGCGGATGGGAGTGACATAGCCATGGGCGGCAACTACGGAATCGTATGACGACGCCCATTTCTGATAGTGTTCACGCGTGGCTTCGGGCGTGTCCAGCCCATACGCGTTCTTAAGGTAATTGTCGTTCATACCCGTATGTTAGGCTGCTGATACGGGCCGCGTCCAGTCAGCAATGTTCCAGCCACGTGGACCACTCGGCCTTGGCGCGGTCGGTGTAGGCCTTGTACCGGTCTTTCCTTCCCCGGCGACCTCCTTTGAGCCCATCGACGGGACGAAACAAGCCGAAATTCACATTCATGGGCTGAAACGTCTTGGCCTCGGCCCCACCTGTTATGTGATGAATCAAGGCCCCCATCGCGCTGTCTTGTGGGACTGTCGGCATGTCCTGCCCAAGAATTTCCGCGGCCGCCAAACGCCCTGCAAGCAACCCCATGGCGGCGCTTTCCACATATCCCTCAACCCCCGTGATCTGCCCGGCAAAACGAATGTTGGGTTTCGACTTTAGCCTCATCTGCGAGTCCAGAAGCGTCGGCGAGTTGATAAATGTGTTCCGGTGGATACCCCCAAGACGCGCGAAACTCGCGTTCTCCAAACCCGGAATCATCCGGAACACATCGGTCTGAGCGCCGTATTTCATCTTGGTTTGAAAGCCCACGATGTTGAAAAGTGTGCCAAGCGCATTGTCCCGTCTTAGCTGGACCACCGCATGGGGTTTCACGTCAGGCTGATGCGGGTTGGTCAGGCCCACGGGTTTCATCGGGCCATGCCGCAGCGTCTCGCGCCCGCGCTCAGACATCACCTCGATCGGCAAACAGCCGTCGAAATAACCGGCGGTTTCGCCCTCGTAAAACTCGGTCTTGTCGGCAGCCAGCAGCGCGTCGATGAACGCCTCGTACTGATCCCGATCCATTGGGCAATTCAGATAGGCGGTCCGTTCTTCCTCGGTCTCGCCTTTGTCGTATCGCGACTGCATCCACGCCTTGCTCATGTCGATACTGTCCGCATAGACGATTGGTGCAATCGCATCAAAAAACGCAAGCGACTCGGCCCCGGTTTCCGCGCGGATGGATTCTCCAAGCGCTGTTGATGTCAGCGGACCCGTTGCGATGATCCATTTGCCGTCATCGGGCAGGGCGGTCATCTCCTCTTCGGTAACCTGAACACGGTCATGAGATTTGAGCTTTGCGGTCACGGCTTCGGCAAACGGGTCGCGATCGACGGCAAGCGCACCACCGGCTGGCAAGCGATGCGCATCAGCCGTGGTCATGATCAAACCGTTTGCAGCCCGCATTTCCCAATGCAGCAACCCGACCGCGTTTTGTTCATCATCGTCCGAACGAAACGAATTCGAGCACACCATCTCGGCCAGGTTGCCGGTTTGATGCGCAAAGGTGCCAACTTTGGGCCGCATTTCGTGGATGACCACGTCAACGCCCATTTCCGCCGCTTGCCAAGCTGCTTCGGACCCGGCCATGCCGCCGCCCACGATATGCAATTTCTGTGTCATGTGCTGCCACATAGGGCAGAGCGCACGCCAACGCAAACGACTGTTGATCAGGGAGCAATTTAAGAGAGGGGTTTTTGGGGTCGCCGCTGCGGGAATGTCAACGCCAGTGAGAGAAACCAGCTCGGAGGGACCTTCCGCCCACGGCGACCCAAAAATGTATCCAAGGCCTTAGCCTTGTCTCAGCATTGCCACAGTGTCGCCCTTTTGAAAAGTCCAAAAATACGAACAGTGGCGAAAAAGGTATGAAATAGTCGTCTTATTGATCCCAATTTGGTGGCCTTTTTTCGATAAATGCAGATATGCCTTCTTCGGTATCCCGGTGCAGCATGTTCTGTGCCATTACCTCACCCGTATAGGCATAGGCTTGTTCAATCGGCATATCCAACTGCTGATAGAAGGCCTGTTTCCCGATTTTCACCGCGGATCCAAGCTTGGTCGCCAGTTGATCTGCCAGCGCCTGCGTCTCGTGTTCCAGCAGCATTTCAGGTGCAACGCGATTGACCAGGCCCAGCTCAGACGCCCGTTCTGCCGAAATGAAATCGCCGGTGGTCAGCATTTCGAATGCACGCTTGCGCGGTATATTGCGGCTGAGGGCCACCATCGGAGTTGAACAAAACAAACCGATATTCACACCGTTCACACCAAAGCGCGTCCCCTCGGCAGCAACGGCAAGATCGCAACTGGCCACCAATTGGCACCCCGCAGCCGTCGCGATCCCGTGCACCTGCGCGATAACAGGTTGGGGAAGGGACTGGATCGACAACATCATCCGGGTGCATTGGGCGAACAAATCCTGAAAATATGCCTTTCCACCGTCTTCTGCCTGACGGCCGGCGGTCATCTGCTTCAGATCGTGGCCTGCACAAAACCCTTTTCCGGCCCCCGAAAGGATAACGACGCGAATTGAGCTGTCGTCGCGAAGCGCGTCAAATTCCGCCTGCAGAGCGTCCAGCATTTCTTCGCTGAGGGCATTCAGGCGATCCGGCGCGTTCATCTTTAGCCTGGCGACAGCTCCAGTGTCGTTACGTTCCAGAATTCCCATCTTGCCCTCCGATCTGATGTGAGGCCAACTCTAGGTCGGCAATTCGAGGAGGGGAAGTATGTCGTTGGTTTTGAACCGTGAAGAGCTGACGGAATACTTGGCGCAAGTATTTCCGCAGGTCGAGGATGACTTTGTCGTAGAAGACGTCACGGAAGATACGATCGTCATGCGGCTGGTCGTCGAGGACCGACATCTCAGACCGGGCGGAACCGTGTCGGGCCCTTCGATGTTCGGGTTGGCCGATGTCTGTGTCTATGCGCTCATCCTTGCGCGGAAGGGGCGGTTGTCCCTTGCTGTGACAACCGGCTGCTCGATGGACTTCATGCGCAAGCCGGATGGGAACAAGGACATGATGGCCCATTGTCGACTGCTGAAGCTGGGAAAGGCCCTGGCGGTGGGGGATGTGCTTATGTACTCGGTGGGATCAGACAAGCCAGTTGCACGGGCAACGATGACATATTCCCTTCCACCCGAAGGATCCGCTGCCGAATCCTTTGGGTAAAAAAATGGCCGGGCGAACCCGGCCAAGGAAGAGGTCCCGTTTGGGACTGGGGAAAACTTATCCGTGCCAGAACGGACGATTGATCTCACGGTCGGCCTGATGGCGGGTCAGGCCCACATCACGCAGCATCCGATCATCCAGTTTTGACAGATTAACCCTGCTGCGGCGTTGACGTTCCCACTTGGTGACAGTCGCCGCAAACCGCACGGCCAGCGCAGCGATCAATGGCAGCCGAGGGCTGTCGTTCAGCAGCAAAAGGGCGGGGGTGTGCATTGCGCGTGTCATAGTGGGTATCCTTTCAAATTGTATTGACACAAACGTAATATGTTCGGTATATGCGCTTGATACATTCCACATTGTGTCAAAATCAAAGGAAGAATTGTAATGGATACAATTTGGCCAGAGTCACTGCCGAAATCCAAGGGGCCAAAGTACACACTGGTGGCCGACACAATTCGAAAAGCCATTGATAACAAAATGCTGGAGGTTGGAACCAAGCTTCCTCCGGTCCGTGAATTGGCGTATCGATTACAAATCACGCCGGGAACCGTAGCGCGGGCCTATACAATTCTGACGGATGAGGGATTGTTACAAGCCGAGGTCGGGCGTGGTACATTCGTGGCCCCTCCGAAATCGCCGATTCTGGACGATGTTTGGGCGCGGCAGTTGCATCTGCGGGATGACAAGTACAACGCCAATGTCAGTCTGTTCAGCCCTCGTTTGGCGGATGTAGGGCAGGTGGCCCTGATCCGGGAGTGTCTTCAGAAAGTCTCGCAGGCGGATCCGGGCCTGTTCCTGAATTACCCGACCCGAGACGCCTACCAACCCATGCGGCAGGCCGTTGTGGACTGGCTGTCGGACCTGCCGTTGGGAGTGCTGTCGCATGACGACATTGTTCTGACCCATGGCGGTCAGAACGGGTTGTGCCTTGTGTTCCAGACCATCCTGCGCGGGCCCAAGCCCGTGGTGCTGGTCGAGGACCTTTCCTATGCCGGGTTTCGGCGGGCCGGAGAGTTGATGCGCGCCGAAGTGGTCGGCGTGAAGATGGACAAATGGGGGATCGACCCCAGCGCGATGGAACATGTTCTGCGCCAGACCGCTGCGCAGGCCGTTTGCGTCTCGCCCGAGGTGCAGAATCCGACCGGCGCACATACGCCGCTGGAACGGCGCAAGGAAATCGTGGAAGTCGCCCGTCGCTTTGATCTGCAAATCATCGAAGACGACTGCTATCGCATGGGCGACGCGCGCGAACCCAGCTACCGGGCGCTGGCACCGGAACGAGGGTGGCATGTGTCGTCGATTTCAAAAACCCTGACACCGGCTTTGCGCGTCGGCTTTGCGATAGCGCCACGGGAACGCAGCGTAGATCTGCGGCGGTCAGCGGAATACGGGTATTTTGGTCTGGCGCAACCGCTGGCGGAACTGACCCGGCTCATGCTGTCCGACCCGCGCACCCGGCGAATTGCCCGTGATGTACGCGAGAAGATGGGGGAATATGTACGGGTCGCGGTCAACGCTCTGGGCGGGTTTGACCTGAATTGGGCCCCGGATGTACCGTTTGTCTGGCTGAATTTGCCCTCAGGCTGGCGCGCTGCAGCCTTCAGCCGGGCCGCCGAGCGGGAAGGCATACAACTGAGGTCAGCCGACGAGTTCGCATTACGCGACGGGCGCGCCCCAAACGCGGTTCGCATTGCAATGAACGGCCATGTCTCGCTTGAGCGGTTTGAAGAGGCGATGCAGCGCCTAAGGACCCTGCTGGACAATCCACCCGAGCAAATCAGCGTTTAGATGTGGGGTAAAATAATACCTATTTTATAAATCTCTGTTATTGCTATATTTTATTCGTATTTACGTTGTTGACCTGCACAGCGCACCCCTCTAAATACGCTCCATCGAATTCGGGCCGCTCTGTCTTGGGGCGGTCTTTCACATCAAACAGGACTATCCTGCCATGAAAACCTTTTCTGCAACACCTGCAGACATCGACAAGAAATGGATCCTGATCGACGCCGAGGGCGTTGTTCTTGGCCGTCTTGCCTCGATCGTCGCCATGCGTCTGCGTGGCAAGCACAAAGCGTCGTTCACCCCGAACATGGACATGGGCGACAATGTCATCGTGATCAACGCTGACAAAATCCAGATGACCGGCAAGAAGCGCGAAGAAAACTTCTACTGGCACACGGGTCACCCGGGCGGCATCAAATCCCGTACCAAGCAGCAGATCCTCGAGGGTGCACACCCCGAGCGCGTCGTGACCCAAGCGGTCAAGCGCATGCTGCCGGGCAACCGTCTGGCGCGTCAGCAGATGACCAACCTGCGCGTTTACGCCGGTGCCGAGCATCCCCACGAGGCGCAAGCGCCCGAAGTTCTGGACGTCAAGTCCATGAACAAGAAAAACACCCGGAGCTAATGACCGATGGCTGATCAGATCAATACTCTCGAAGAGCTGAGCGCCGTCGCAGGCGTTGAAACCGTGGCCGAAGAAGTCATCGCGCGTGAACCCGTGCGTGACGAACTGGGTCGTTCCTACGCCACCGGCAAGCGTAAAGACGCTGTTGCCCGCGTTTGGATCAAACCGGGTTCCGGCAAGGTCACCGTGAACGGCAAAGACCAGGACAAGTACTTCGCTCGTCCCGTTCTGCAGCTGATCCTGCGCCAGCCGTTCCAGGTTGCTGGTGTTGAAGGTGAGTTCGACGTTGTTGCAACCGTCAAAGGCGGTGGCCTGACCGGTCAGGCCGGTGCGGTCAAGCACGGCATCTCGAAAGCGCTGCAACTCTATGATCCCTCGCTGCGTGGCGCGCTGAAAGCCGCTGGCTTCCTGACCCGCGACAGCCGCGTTGTGGAACGTAAGAAATACGGTAAGCGCAAAGCGCGTCGTTCGTTCCAGTTCTCGAAGCGCTAGTCGCGACGCACACCGAATTGGAAAGGGCTCGCATTTGCGAGCCCTTTTTCTTTGGGACGGTTATTCTTCGTGGACTTTCTTCCAGACACCGTTTTCAACCACACTGACATAGACACTATCCGCGCCTTGGTGATCGTCAGGACCATAGGTGATCTCATTCCCCACCAAGTCGTCGGTGTAGCTGAGTGACTCCATCGCCGCGATAAAGCTGTCATGCGTCAGATCGGGGCCTGCGGCCTCAAGTGCTTTGACCATCATTTCAGCCGCTGCGTAGCCCAGCATCGAAAATCCAACGGGGTCTTCACCGGTTGCGGCCTTGTATTCCTCGATAAAGGCAGCCGGGGCAGGTTCATCCGCACGCGCCCACAGATCCTGCCAAGAGGCGGCAGCGTAAAACCCGTCGGTCACGCCGCCCGGCACCTGCGCGACCACGGTCAGGAAGCTGGCCGATGTGCCGAGGAACTTCATATCCTCCAAACCCATCTTCTTGGCTGTTCCGACAACAGTGATTGCCTGACGAACACCCAAGGCCATCGTTACAATGTCGCACCCTTCTTCCTTGAGCTTGCTGAGCGATCCCACAAAATCGGTTTCATCCGGCTTGTGCGTCGTCTCAGCAGCGAATTCTATTCCGGCTTCTTCGGCACCGGCCTTGCTGCCTTCAAGAATCTCTTCGCCGAAATCCGTGGGCAGGTACATCGTGCACACCTTTTGCGACCCGAACTGGTCAGCCAGGTATTTCACACCCACACGGCTCTGGTCATAGTAAGTCGAGAAAGACGTGAACTTGTTCTTCATCGGCTCCTGCAACATCTGGCGCGCTGCGGTCAGCGGGGCAACATTCGGAATACCCTTTGGATCCAACAGCTTGAACCCCGCAAGGTTCATCGGTGTGCCCAATGATTGCATCATCGCAAAGACCTTGTCGCGGTTCAGCAGCTTGTTATAGCCCTGCATCGCGCGTGGCATCTGATAGCCGTTATCTTCGACCACAAACCGGATCGTGCGGCCATGCACGCCGCCGTCGGCATTCACGCGATCAAACACCACGTTGGCCCCTTTGGTGGCCGGCACACCAACCGCTGCGAAAATACCGCTCAGATCGTTGACCGAGCCGATGACGATCTCATCATCTGTCACGCCCTGAGTTTGCGCACTGGCAAATGTCGCCGAAGCGGTCAGCGCGGTGGCTGCAGCCATCCGTTTGATCAGAGTCCTCATGTTTTTCCTCCCTTTGGGTGATCCCTTACTTATTTGTACATGTCTTCAATAAGATGCCCGTGTTTCTTTTCGACAAAGCTTCGCTTAAGTTTCATGGTCGCGGTCAGCTCGTCATCATCGGCCGTCAGCAAAACGTCGATCAGGCGAAAATCCTTGATCTGCTCCACGCGCGCGAACTCTTTGTTCACGGCTGCAACCTCCGACGCGATCTGATCCTTCACCTCGGTCGCCGCACACAGGGAAGCGAAATTGGAGAAGGGGATTTTGCGGTCCTGCGCGAACTTCTCGACGTTTTCCTGATCTATCATAATCAAGGCCGTCAGGTACTTACGCTTGTCACCAATCACCACCGCGTCCGAGATATAGTGGCTGAATTTCAGACGGCTTTCGATCTCGGCCGGGGTGATGTTCTTTCCGCCCGCAGTGATGATGATGTCCTTTAGTCGGCCCGTGATGGAAACATAGCCATCTTCGTCGATCCGCCCCATGTCGCCAGTTTTCAACCAGCCATCGGCCGTGAACGTCTCGGCGGTTTTGGCGTTGTTGCGCCAGTATCCCTGAAAGATGTTCAGGCCCTTGATCTGTATTTCGCCGTCATCCGAAATGCGAACATCATTGCCGGGCACCGGTTTGCCGATCGTTCCGATCTTGTTTTCCTCAGTCGTATTCAGCGTTGCCAAGCCAGAGGTTTCCGTCATCCCAAACCCCTCGACCAAGGGCACACCGATGGCCCAATACCATTTGAGCAGATCGGTCGAGATCGGGGCCGCGCCGCTTCCGCCGCGGCGCATTTTGTCCATGCCCAGCATGCGCCGAAGATTGCGCAGCACAAGGCGATCCCACAGCCAGAATTTCGCAGCCACACCCGCAGGAACGGGTTTGCCTGACAGAATATATTCCGCCCGGGCAAGCCCTGCTTTCAACGCCATGCCGAAAGCGGCACGACCAGCAGGGGTGGCATCCTGCGCCATGATCTGGACCTGAGAATATATCTTCTCCCACACCCGCGGCACTGCGGTGAATGTAGAGGGCGAGACCTCCTGCAGGTTCGAAAACACGGTTTCGGGGCTTTCTGCGAAGTTGACCACGCATTTTCCAGCCAATGGGAAATACACGGACACATCGCGTTCAAGGATATGGCACAGCGGTAAGAAACAAAGCTGCTCATCTGTCTCATATATCGGCAGAGAGTTGGCGCCGCATTCGATGGCCGTCAAAATATTTTCATGGCTCAACATCGCGCCCTTTGGGGCGCCGGTCGTGCCCGAAGTGTAGACCAAAAGGGCTGTGTCCTGCGGCGACGCCAGGGCGATCTCGGCATCGAACCGTTCGGGCTCCTCTGCCTCCGCCTGACGCCCGATGTCGTATAGGGCGTCGATCATGATACAGCGGTCATGGTCCAGATCATGCAAACCCTCATCCTCGAGGATGATGACGTTCAGCAGGCTTGGAACCTCGGTTTCGACTTCAAGGAACTTGTCTAGCTGCTCTTCATTCTCGACCACCAGAAAACGGCTGTCGCTGTCATTTATCAGGTACTTCAACTGGCAGGCTGAATCCGTGGTATAGACGCCCGAGGCGATCCCGCCCACGCATTGGATGCCCATATCGAACCACGCCCATTCCTTGCGGTCCTCGGACAGGATCGAGACAACCTCGCCCCGTTGCAGGCCCAATTTACGCAATGCAAGGCCGATCCATTTGGCATGCTGCCAATAATCGGCCCAGGAATAGGATTTCCAGATGCCGAAATCCTTTTCGCGATGCGCGGTCCGGTCGCCCAGATCGGCGCAGCGTTTCTGGAACAATTGGCAAATTGTCGAGCATTCATCCACCAACACGGGCCGTTGTCCGGGCGTGGCGTTGAACTGGACACCGTTGATCTTGGTCTGAGGGGGCAGGGTGCTGATATTCATACCGGTCACCTCCACGTCTTTCTGCGTTTCCAGCGCCGGTTTTCCCGCGCGCCTTCTTCCTGAACGCCCAAATAAAAATTCTGAATATCTTCGGATTTCATCAAGACATCAGCGTCGCCGTCCATGACGATGCGCCCGACCTCCATCACGTAACCATGATGCGCCAGTTCCAGCGCGGCGTTGGCGTTCTGTTCAACCAGCATCATCGTCATGTTCTGTTCGTCATTCAGGCGTTTGAGGATGCCGAAGATTTCCTGCACCAGAAGCGGTGACAGACCCAGCGAGGGTTCGTCCAGCAGCATGATCTTGGGGTTCGCCATCAGCCCGCGCCCGATGGCCAGCATCTGTTGCTGTCCGCCCGACAGCGTTCCGGCCTCTTGGGTGCGACGCTCTTTCAGGATCGGGAAGTATGAAAACACCAGCTCGCGATCATGGTCGATCTGCCCCTTGTCCGTTGCAGTATAGGCCCCAAGGCTGAGGTTTTCATCGACCGTCAGCAGAGGAAACACCTCGCGCCCCTCCGGGACATGGACGATGCCTTTTTGCACAACCTTATGCGGCTCGGACCCTTGGATTTCTTCACCATCAAAGGTGATCTTCCCCTTTTCGGGGTCCATCACGCCGGACACGGTCTTCATTAGCGTTGTCTTGCCCGCGCCGTTTGCGCCCAGGATCGACACGATCTGCCCCGGATGCACATCCAGAGACACGCCGCGAATGGCCATGATCGGGCCATAAAAGCTTTCGACATTGCGGATGGTCAGGATCGGCGCGCTCATGAGGCTTTCCCCAGATAGGCTTCGACCACCGCTGGATGGGATTGCACCTCGGCCGGTGTTCCCAGCGCCAGCATCGCACCATCAGCCATCGCCAACACGCGGTCAGACACGCCCGAGACCAGCCCCATGTCATGTTCGACCATCAGCACCGTGATCCCCATCTGCCTGCGGATATCGTCAATCCACCAGCGCAGATCCGACGTCTCCTCGACCGACAGGCCAGAGGCCGGTTCGTCCAGCAACAACAGTTTGGGTTCCGTGGCCAGTGCACGGGCAACTTCGACCACTTTGCGGACGCCGTAGGGCAGGCCCGAGATCATCTTGTCGCGGTAAGGCTGAAGGTCGAGGAAGTCGATGATCTCTTCGACCTTTTCGCGGTTCTCGAGCTCCTGCCGCCGGGCCGAGGGCAGGAACAGAACCTCAGACAGCACGTTTGTTTTGCGGTGACGATGCCGCCCGACCAACAAGTTTTGCAGCACGGTGGCGTGTTCGAACAGTTCGATATTCTGGAACGTCCGCGCCACGCCATATGCTGCCACGCCTGAGGGTTTGACCTGCAACAGATCATGCCCGTCAAACCGGATCGAACCGGCGAATGGGTCATAGAAGCGCGAAATCAGGTTGAAAACGGTCGATTTACCCGCACCGTTGGGGCCGACTATGGCAAAAACTTCACCTTCCTCGACCGAAAAGGACAGGTCATTCACCGCCGTCAGGCCACCGAATTTCAGGGTCACGTTCTGGTACTCAAGCAGGCTCATCTCAGACGCTCCGTCTTGAGGTAGGATTTTTGACGTTTGAACATGTCCTTGCGGTAGAACGGGAACAGCTCGAACCAGGTTCGGATTTTCAGCCAGCGGCCATACATGCCCATCGGTTCGAACAGGATGAAAGCGATCAGGATCATCCCGAAAATGCCAAACTCCAGACCCGGAATGGCGACGGTATTGCCGCCGAACAGAGCCCCCACATATTCCTTTGAAATCGACAGGAATTGCGGCAGGAACCCCACGATGATCGCGCCCAGAAACGCCCCGTGGATCGAGCCAAGCCCGCCAATCACGATCATCATCAGCAATTGAATCGAGATCACGACGCTGAAAGTCTCATTGTTGAACGCGCCCGAGAACATCCCCATCAGCGCGCCCGCCCAACCGGTAACGGCGCAGGACAGCGCGAAAGAAATCATCTTGGTCCGCGCGATATCGACACCCATCGCCTGCGCCGACACCTCGGAATCGCGCACCGCGATAAAGCTGCGCCCCAACGGTGCGCGCAGCAGGTTGATATAGCCCAGCGTAACCAAAACCGCGACTGCCAAGACCAGCCAGAAGAACTGGACCGGAGTTCCCCAGCGGTCAACGAGGACACCGAAAATCTCAACGCCGCCGATATACTTGCCGCTGACGCCACCCGTGAGCGGCTCGGCCAGAACGATCACGTCATCCATCAGGATCGACAGCGCCATGGTGAAAATGGCCAGATAAATACCGTGCAACCGCAGGGCAGGGATGGCGACCGTCACGCCTGCGATGCCGGTTAGAATACCCGCCAGCGGAAAAGCGATCAGGAAAGGGACACCCGCCTCGATCAGGATGACGTTTGCATAACAGCCAAAGGCCAAAAACGCGGCGTGGCCCAGACTGACTTGGCCGGTATGCCCGGTCAGCACCATCAGACCCAGACCCGCGATGGCCCAGATCAGGACGTTTGTCAGCTCACCCAGATAGAAATCGTCCAGCCACCAGGGGGCCGCGGCGACCACTGCCAACAGGATAAGGTAGAGACTAAGTTGATAGCCGTCTTTCCAAGGGCGGATGTCCTGCATGTAGTTGGTTTTGAAGACTATTCGCATCTGTCTAAACCTTCTTGACCCGAACCTGACTGAACAACCCGTTGGGACGGAAGATCAGGACCGCCAGCAGCAGCGCGTATGGCGCGATCTGGCTGTAGCCAGCAGCGATATAGCGACTGGCAAAGGGTTCGATGACGCCGACGATCAACCCTCCGGCCAGGGCCCCCGGCAAGCTGCCGAACCCGCCGATGACAGCCGCAGCAAAGGCTTTGATCCCCAGCAAGCCCGTCGAGGGATCAACCGAGCCCTTGGCTGCGAAAAGGATACCGGCGATACCCGCAACCACTCCGGCCAACCCCCAGATAAAGCCCTGAACGCGTTTGACTGGTACGCCCATGTAGTAAGCCGCCAACTGGTTTTGCGACGCCCCCTGCATGGCCAGTCCCAGCTTGGTTCGACTGAAGAAGATGTATAGCCCCCAGGTCAGCAAAACCGTCACGACAATGACAGCCACATCTTCCATCCCCAGTACGAGACCGCCAAATCGGACCTCTTTCCCGGCCAGCGGGTTCTGAAGCGTCTGCGGCTCGTGCCCCCAGATCAACCCTGCCGCAAAGCGGATCACGAAGCCCAATGCGATGGTCAGGATAACAACCGCTGTTTGGCTTTCCCCAAACAGCCGCCGGATAATCAACCGGTCCAGCAGATACCCCAGCGCCCCCATGATCCCCAGTGAGATCGGCAGCGCAATCCAGAACGGAAGCCCCATATATTCAGTGTTTGTAAGCCCAATGGTGACGAACGCGCCCAGCATCATGAAATCGCCTTGCGCGAAATTCACCGCTTCGGTCGCCTTATAAATCAAAACAAAGCCAAGAGCGATCAGGCCATAAACACAGCCATTCGCCAGCCCGCTGATCAACAGCTGAGCGTTATCCAAGTTCACCTCCCATTGCCGGTTTGCCCGGCGTTTTTGGCACCCCGAACCTCCTCTCTTGTTCGGGGCTTTGTTCTACTATGGCGTGATAATCACCTTTCCGTCACCCTTTTTCAGCGCATCCGCCAGACCTGCCACAACATCCTTGAGTGGAAGCCGTTGCGAAACATCGGTTTTCCAGCGACCGTCGGCAAACCGCGCCTGCACGTCACTGACAACGCGCATCTGGTCCGCAGGTGGGGTTGAGGTCATCCACTTCGTCAACCAGAACCCCTCGATCTGTTTTCCCATGAAAATCAGTTGGCCGGTCTGGGTCAGCGTGGGCAATTCCGGGCTGAGTTTGCCGTAACAGATCCAACGCGCGCCATTGGGCATCGCGCAGAAGATCTGTTCAGATATCTGATCCGCCACTGCGTCGAGGAAAACACGAGGCTTCAACGCGGAACTCAGCTTGGAAAACCTCTCGGACATCTGAGGGTCCGAAGTGACCAGCACGTCGTGCGCACCCAAGGATTTCAGGGGTTCAACCGCATCCGCACGCCGAACGATCGCGATAGGCTTCAATCCCAGATCGCGGCCCAAGCTGCACATCAGCTTACCCAACTGGCTGGTCGCCGCTGATGCGATGAAGGCGTCGCCAGAGTGTCTTGCGATGTCAACCATGGCCATGGCGGTCAGCGGATTGACAATCTGTGCCGCTCCATCCTCGTCAGACACTTCTGGGCGCAGCGGAATGCACATGAGCGCCTGCGTCACAACATATTCAGCCCACGCCCCTGCGCCTGCGGCGACAAAGGCTACGCGCTGTCCGTGCAATGCCTCAGCACCTTTGCCCGTTGCCACAACATCGCCACAGCCCTCGAACCCTGCTGCGGCCCCTTTGACACGCGGCTGGCCGTATTCCCCTTTGATAAAGTGAATGTCCGACGGATTTACCGAAGACGCCCGCAGTTTGATCAGAACCTGACCCGGACCAGGTGTTGGGACCGGCAGGTCAGCTTCGGCAAGCCAATCAGCAGCATCATCAATGAATGGGCCCGAGGCTGTATCGGAATAACCATCATGCGTCTGTACGACGGCAAACATGTTAGAGGGCAGGGCGGCCATTACGACTCCTCCTCTTTGAATGCCTTCCCCTCGCCGTGTCGAAAAACCAAAGCTTCGCGGGAACACATCCAAGATTGTTCTGAGTTTTCAACCAGCCAAACAAACGGTTCGGGCTTCGTCAACTTTGCCGACGCCTTACCTCACGGAAGTCAGGCAACCGGCAAGTGTACCGGGCCGCTGGCAATTCCGCGGCCCGATCTTGTTATTGCCCCTGCAACAGGGCCTGAAGTTCTTGCAGCTTGGCTGCAAAAAGCTCAGGCGAGGCTTTGATTTCGTCCAGAATAGAAATGGCTTGCGTCTTCAGATCTTGCGCCAATGCGCTGTCCTGAACCGACGCGACCATCGCTTCGTAATCGAAATTTTGCACCGTCAGCGTGCCTTCTTCGATCCAGGAATTCAGCAACTCCTGACCTTGCTCTGCCAATGCAGCCACTTCTTCACCGGCCTGATTTGCAAGGTCAGCCGCAGCCTGGCCCGCCTGATCCGTTGCGTCGGAGGCCTGTTGCGTCGCCGATTCCACGGCATCACTGACAGCGTCACCGGCCTCCTGAGCCGCTGATTGCAACCGTTCCGCGGGGGTCGGTTCGGGTTGGTTCAAATAATAGTAGATACCTGCGCCAATGGCGGCGACAACTACACCTAAGACGATAGTACGCGACATCGAAATCTCCTCAGAATATGTGTGACCGAGATGGCTTAAAGATAGGGATTATCCAAGGGGAAATCCTCGGCCATGTCCTCAATAAGCGGGATTGAGCCGGGCCGCGCCGATCCCATGCAAAACACCGGCAACATCGCGCCGCAATGCGGAAAACGGGCACAATACGTCTGGGGATAGTGGCGGAGAGACAGGGATTCGAACCCTGGGTGGGCTTGCACCCACAACGGTTTTCGAGACCGCCCCGTTCGACCACTCCGGCACCTCTCCGCGGGGGTCTGTGAGGGGGGGATTTAGTGAGGAACGCGCAGGGGTGCAAGCAGAAAATTCCCGAAATTCACTCTGATGGGATTTTCCATTGCCTGTTGGCGCAAAACACCTAGGCTCTGTTACTATGATACACTCTGCACGCTCTGTCTTTCAGTCGATTTCCGTCCTTGTCGCCACGCTTGCCGCGTTCACTCTTCCCGCAAATGCTGCGGATCGGGATCGGATCGAGGCTTTTCTAACCACCACCGGCTTTGACGTGGCATTGGAAAGCATCGCGCTGGCCTCGGCGTCTGCGCCGCAAATGCTGGGAATTGATCCCGACGGATTCGGCTCGGACTGGACGCGCCTGACCGAAGAGGTGTTCGACACGGACGACATGCATGAAACGGCCGTGTCGATATTGGAACAAACACTCAGCGACGATGCCCTGAACCACGCGGTCGAATTCTATGCCTCGGATCTTGGGCAACGCTTGGTGGAGGCTGAAAACGAATCCCACCTGATCGAGGACGACGAAGCGAAACAGCTTGAGGGTCAGGAAATCGTTTCTGGATTGATCAAGCATGGGTCGAAAAGGGTGGAAAGCCTAAAGCGCATGAACAACGCCATTGACGCCAGCGGAACGGCATTGCGCGCCCTACAGGAAATACAGGTCCGCTTCCTTTTGGCCGCCAGTGCGTCCGGTGTCATTGATCTGCAACTCAGCGCTGACGAACTGCGCCAGATGATGCAGCAAAACGAAGTCGGCATGCGACAGGCTTTGCAGCTTTCCGCGCTGGCAGGCGCTGCTTACACCTATCAAGGCTTTTCCGACGACGAGGTGATCGCCTATGCCGAAGCCCTTGAACAGCCGTTGATGCAGGAGGTTTATGAGCTGCTAAACGCAATCCAGTACGAAATCATGGCGATGAAATTCGAAGTGCTGGCATCGCGCATGGCCGATCTACATCCGGCGCAGGATATCTGATGCGTTTCCTTGCCGCTTTTATTCTCTCCGCGCTGTGGATCACACCACTATATGCCGAAGAAAAAGTGGACCGCCTGATGGAGGCCCTGCGCCTGTCCGAGGTTGTCGACATCCTGACAGGTGAAGGCAAAGCGCAAGCGCACATGATGAACGAAACCTTTCTGGGAAATTCCGGCGGTGACTACTTCGACACCCAGATTGAAGACATCTATGATCCGGACTGGATGCACGAACAGATGTCCGAGGCGTTTGTCGAAAACCTGACAGACAGCCAGTTGGACCGCGCAATCGTGTTTTTTGAAAGCGATCTGGGTCAGACGATCGTTTCGCTTGAAAACTCGGCGCGATTGGCAATTCAGGACGAAACCATCAAGGAAATGGCGCAGGACAGCTATTTCTCAATCGACCGATCCTCGCAATCTTATCGGTTGATTGACGAATATATCGAGGTCAACGATCTGATCGAGAAGAACGTCGATAGCTCTCTGAACGTTGACTATAATTTTTTTCGCGCGCTCACAGAAGATACTGGTGGCGACGAGTCCGAACTGCTGGAGCAATTGCTGCTCGATAAAGACAATATCCAAAAGGAAACCGTAACCTGGCTGTATTCTTTCCTGTTGTTGGCCTATCAGCCACTCACTGAGGCGCAGATGCGCGAAAATATTGCATTCTCGCGAACGGACACGGGCCGGGCCATGAATGATGCGTTTTTTGACGGCTTTAACCGTATCTACGATGATGTATATTACCGCCTCGGGTTGGCGGTTTCTTACGTCCTGAGCGGATCGGACCTGTAAGCCGCATTTGATGTTGACTTTCCTCTTCAATCTATGGATAAGCGCGCATCCCGGCCGGAGTTTCCGCGCCGGGTCTCGTTATTATTGACCCAAGGGACTGATCCCACGGGTCGTCACACAGCCCGAAAAGGGCGCGCTGTTCGAGGTGGCGAAAGCCAAAACACCCGAAAGGGGACCACAGAACGCGGTTAGACAAAGGAAAGACGCAATGTTTGCGGTCCTCAAGACTGGCGGCAAGCAGTACAAGGTTCAGGCGGGTGATATCCTCCGCGTTGAAAAGCTGGCTGCCGACGCAGGTGAAAAAGTTCAATTCAACGATGTTCTGATGCTGGGCGGCGACGCTCCGGTTGTTGGCGCACCTTTCGTTGAAGGCGCAGGCGTACAGGCCGAAGTGATCGAACAGATCAAAGGTGACAAGGTCATCAAGTTCGTCAAGCGCCGTCGTAAGCACAGCTCGAAGCGTACCGTTGGCCACCGTCAGAAACTGACTCTGGTCAAAATCACCGACATCCTGTCGTCGGGCGCTGACAAGTCGGGCATCAAAGCCGCAACCGGTTCGGCACCGGCTGGCGAAGCAGCACCTGCTGCAAAGCCCGCCAAGAAAGCCGTAGCCAAGGCAGAGGCTCCTGCCGCTGCTGCTGCCGCTGACGATCTGACCAAGCTGAACGGTGTCGGCCCCGCCGCTGCCAAAAAGCTGAACGACGCAGGTATCGAGAGCTTTGCAGCTCTGGCCGCCTTGTCGGACGAGCAGATTGCTGCTATCGACACCATCAAAGTGAAAGCCGAATGGGTTGAGCAAGCCAAAGAGCTGGCTCAAGGCTAAGGAGAGAGAGAATGGCACATAAAAAAGCTGGCGGTTCCTCCCGTAACGGTCGCGACTCAGCGGGTCGTCGCCTTGGCGTGAAACTCTATGGTGGCCAGGCGGCCATCGCAGGCAACATCATCGTACGTCAGCGCGGCACCAAGTTCTGGCCGGGCGAAGGCGTAGGCATGGGCAAAGATCACACAATCTTTGCAACTGTTGATGGCGCCGTGAAGTTCCATAAGGGACTCAAGAACCGCACCTTTATTTCGGTCCTGCCAGTGGCGGAGGCCGCAGAGTAAGCCGAAACCCTAAAGGTTTAGAAATAAATGGGGGACCGGCTGAAAATGCCGGTCCCCTTTCTCGTTTTTAACACAGTTTTGACCAATGAGCCCGATGACACACGCAGCAAGCACCATACCACCCCTGTTTCAGGGACGGATTGCCCACGCGGTTGAAGATCGTCTGGGCCGCAAATATCTGATGTGGACGTTAATTGGTTTCACTGTTGCGTCCGTAATTTACGTGTTGTTCGGAGGAGGACCGCACTCATGAAGCTTGAGACGATAATAAACCAGCCGGTGATAGAAACCGAGCGGTTCGACCTGCGCCCGTTGCGCCGGTCGGATATGGGTCTCATCGAACATTATGCAGGTGATGAGCGCGTGGCGCGGATGACAACGACTATCCCGCATCCGCTTCCGCCGGGATCGACCGAGGCATTTGTAACCCGCGCCATGTCCGAAGATCGGGACGAGGATGTTTGGGCCATGGACGCAACCAAGGATGACGGGCCCGAGCTTATCGGCCTGATTTCGTTGACGCGACTGGACCGCAACCAGTCCGAGGTCGGCTATTGGGTCGCGCCCGTCTACTGGAACACAGGCGTTGCTTCGCTTGCTGTTGAAGCGTTGGTAAACTCCAACCCGTTGGAGAACGCCAACATGTTCGCCAGTGTATTTCAGGACAACCCTGCCTCGGCGCGGGTGCTGACCCATTGCGGGTTTGAATATCTGGGCGATGCGGAAAGCTATTCGGTGGCGCGCGATGCGAATGTGCCCACCTGGACATATACAAAGAAACTCTGACTTGTGGTCGATAGGGCCTTTGCAGTAGGGGACAGACATGAAATTTCTCGATCTTGCAAAGGTCTACATCCGGTCCGGGGCCGGGGGTAGCGGCTGCGTCAGCTTCCGGCGCGAAAAATACATCGAATATGGCGGTCCCGATGGTGGTGACGGCGGCAAAGGCGGCTCGGTCTGGGCCGAGGTCGTGGATGGGCTGAACACCCTGATCGACTTTCGCTATCAGCAGCATTTCTTTGCCAAAAACGGCCAGCCCGGTCGGGGCCAACAGCGCACAGGCAAGGATGGCGATGATATCGTCCTGCGGGTCCCCGTCGGCACCGAGATATTGGACGAAGACGAAGAAACAGTCATCTGCGACCTCACCGAGGTGGGCCAGCGCGTGCTGCTCGCCAAAGGCGGCAACGGCGGCTTCGGTAACCTGCACTTCAAATCTGCCACCAATCAGGCCCCGCGCCGGGCCAATCCGGGACAGGCGGGGATCGACCGCACCATCTGGCTGCGGCTGAAACTGATCGCTGATGTGGGTTTGCTTGGGATGCCCAACGCGGGCAAGTCGACCTTTCTGGCGGCGACATCGAACGCGCGACCCAAGATCGCGGATTACCCGTTTACCACGTTACACCCCAATCTGGGCGTCGTGGGCGTGGATAACGTGGAATTCGTCGTCGCCGACATCCCCGGCCTGATCGAAGGTGCCCATGAAGGGCGCGGTATTGGCGACCGCTTTCTGGGCCATGTCGAACGCTGCGCCGTGCTGCTGCATCTGGTCGATGGCACCTCGGAATCCGTGGCTGACGATTACCGCACCATCATTCACGAGCTTGAGGCCTATGGCGGCGAGCTTGCCGAGAAACCTCGGATCACCGTGTTGAACAAGGTCGACGCGCTGGATGACGAGGAACGCGAGTTGGCCAAGTCCGAGTTGGAAGAAGCGGTGGGCGGCCCTGTCATGACCATGTCCGGCGTAGCGCATCTGGGCGTGACCGAGGTTCTGAGGGCCCTGCGTGCGGAAATTGACGACAACCGGGTCCGCCAAAAACCCGTTCAGGAGGCGCAGTCTTGGCAACCCTGACGTCGGCCAAACGACTGGTGGTGAAGATCGGGTCTGCCTTGCTGGTGGACCGAAAAACCGGGTTGTTGCGTTCCGATTGGCTGCATTCGCTGGCGCAGGATGTGGCGTGGCTCAAAGGGCAGGGGACGGATGTTATTCTGGTGTCCTCCGGGTCCATCGCCTTGGGGCGCGGCGTTTTAGGATTGCCCATGGAGGCCCTGCCTCTGGAGCAGTCACAAGCCGCTGCCGCGGTTGGTCAAATCCGACTGGCCCGCGCCTATGAAGAGGCGCTGACGCCGCATAACATCACCACCGCTCAGGTTCTGGTGACGCTTGAGGACAGCGCCGACCGCCGCCGGTACCTGAACTCGCGCGCGACGCTTGAGACATTGCTAAGCCTTGGCGTGGTGCCGATTGTCAACGAGAACGATACAGTCGCAACGGATGAGATCCGATACGGCGACAATGACCGCCTTGCCGCCCAGATCGCCGTCACGGTCGGTGCAGATCAACTGATCCTCCTGTCGGACGTGGATGGATTCTATACCGGCAACCCTGTTCAGGACGTTTCGGCCACGCGCTATGACGTGATCGAAGAAATCACCCCTGAGATTGAAGAAATGGCGGGTGATGCAGGTTCGGGCCTGTCGAAAGGCGGGATGAAGACCAAATTGCTGGCCGCTAAGATGGCGACGGCGGCAGGTTGTGATATGGCGATCACCGAAGGATCACCTATGAACCCTTTGAAAACGCTGGAAAGTGGTGCGAATTGCACGTGGTTCACGGCCACGGTTGATCCTCATGCGGCGCGCAAGCGCTGGATCTCGGCGATGAAACCGCGCGGTGAGATCGTGGTGGATGCAGGCGCGGCGAGGGCCCTTGGTAATGGCAAAAGCCTGTTGCCAGCGGGTATTGTCGAAGTGACCGGCGATTTCGGACGCGGCGATCCAGTGGCGATCATCGACCCACAGGCGCGCCGGTTGGCGCAAGGTCTCAGCCGCTATACCGCGCAGGAAGCGGATGCAATCAAGGGCCGCAAATCGTCAGAGATCGAGGCCACGCTGGGCTATCCCGGCCGCGCCGTGTTGATCCACCGGGACGATCTGGCGCTATGAAAATTACACGAGAAAGGCACCTGAGATGAAGGATTTTGACAGCATTCCCGCCCTGATGACTGATCTCGGTGCGCGGGCGAAGGCCGCTTCGTCCGAACTGGCCTTTGCCAGTGCCGAGCGTAAGCATGCCGCCCTGATCGCGGCGGCTGATGCAGTATGGGCGCGTCGTGCGGACATTATCGAGGCCAATAAGAAAGACCTCGAGTTCGGGCGCGAAAAGGGTTTGAGCCCGGCCATGATGGACCGCCTGATGCTGGACGAAGCCCGTGTGCAGGGCATGGTCGACGGGCTGCGAACAGTGGCTGATCAGACTGACCCGGTTGGTGAAGTTCTTTCCGAATGGGACATGGCGTCGGGCCTCAACATTCAACGCGTGCGCACACCGCTCGGCGTCATCGGCGTGATCTATGAAAGCCGCCCGAACGTGACGGCAGATGCCGGTGCGCTGTGTCTGAAATCGGGGAACGCCGTGATCCTGCGCGGCGGGTCCGAGAGCTTTCATTCTTCTGGCGCGATCCACGCCTGTCTGGTCGAAGGGTTGAAGGCCGCAAACCTGCCCGAAGACGCCATTCAGTTGGTGCCCACACGGGATAGGGCGGCTGTGCAGGCATTGTTGCGGATGACTGACTATGTCGACGTGATAGTCCCGCGTGGCGGCAAAGGGCTGGTTGGGTTGGTGCAACGCGAAGCCCGCGTACCGGTCTTTGCACATCTCGAGGGGATTGTGCACATCTATGTCGACAAAGCCGCGGATTTGCAGAAAACGCTGGATGTTGTTCTGAATGCCAAAACGCGGCGCACCGGAATTTGCGGTGCCGCCGAATGCCTGCTCGTTCACGAGGATATCGCCGAGACTCTGGGTCAAAGTGTGATCCAGGCACTATTGGCGGCGGGTGTCGAGGTTCACGCAGAGGGTTCTCTGGCTATCGAAGGCACCGTTGACGCAACTGCCGAGGATTGGGGCAAAGAGTTCCTGGACAACATCATTGCCGCCAAACCCGTGCAGGACATCGACGCAGCAATCGCTCACATCCGTCAATTCGGCTCGAACCACACGGATTGCATCATCACCGAAGATCAGGCCGCTGCAGATCGGTTCTTTGAACGCCTCGACAGCGCGATCCTGATGCACAACGCCTCGACCCAATTCGCTGATGGGGGTGAGTTCGGAATGGGCGCTGAAATCGGGATCGCCACCGGCAAAATGCATGCGCGTGGTCCGGTTGGTGCGGCGCAGTTGACCAGTTTCAAATATCTGGTCCGCGGCAACGGAACGGTTCGCGGCTAGAACCGGATCACAATGCGGGTTGAGGTGGTATCCACAGCAACCCGCCGTCCCATTGCAACCGCCGCATCTGGCAGGAGGGCGAACTGTACGTGCGCCGGGGTTACTTTACTTGTAAAACGACCGGTCGGAAGGTTCTTCCAAAGGTCACTGTCAAGGTTGAGCCTGTCGGCCACGCCGGTGACGACCCAGTTTCGGCCATCATTTTGAACGCTGACCTCACCGCCCAATGGCATTGCGCTTTCGCAGCACATCAGCGCCAGGAACGCCAGTTTGACTTGATTGCGAGCGATCGCTTCGGTCAGGTGCCAATTCACGTGCACCCGGCCTGCTTTCTCCACATCCTTCAGAAGCTCGGCCACTTCTGCCCGTCCTAGGGGCTGATCACTTGCGGACCCGAAGGCCACTCGAAAAAAGCGTATCCGCGCTCCGGCGCTGCCGACACTGCCCGCGATCAGCTCCATCTCGGGGCCTTGGGTGACGCCAACCATCTCGAGCAGTTCCAGCCCGTTGGTGATCGCACCTATCGGGCTGATCAGATCATGGCAGATCCGCGAGCCGATCAGCTCGGCCAGGTTGACGTCTGTGGCGCTCATGCGTACCTCCTGCTGTATCTGCCGCCGGACCCGGAGCCCAGTCATGTCAGACCTCAATGCCATACTTGCACCGGGCATGTATGTCCGCCACCCCGATTTCCCCGATTGGGGCATTGGACAGGTGCAGTCCAATATCGGCGGAAAAATCACCGTGAACTTCCGCGAGCAGGGGAAAGTGGTGATTGACGGATCGCGCATCGCCTTGATGCCCGTCTTTGATCCATGAAACTGGTTTAGGAAAGGTTAACGCGCGGTCGGTTACAGCCCATGTTGCCATTCCCCGTGCACCTGCGGTATCAGCCCTGAAACCACAGGGACGTTCTGATGCCGGATAGAGGGCCATCCTTCACCGTCAAACTCGCCGAAACCGAGGGCGAACTGCGCGCGGCGCAGCGCCTGCGTTATGACGTGTTCGTGCGCGAGCTGGGCGGCGGCGGAGAGATGGTGGACCACGAGGCTGGGCTTGAGCGGGACAAATTCGATCCCTATTTCGACCACATGCTGGCAATCGACGACCAGACCGGCGAAACTGTTGGTGTTTACAGGCTGTTACCCGGCGAACGTGCCGTAGAGCTGGGGCAGTTTTATTCCGAAGACGAATATGACGTGACCGTCCTGAAAGACAGCGGTCGCAAGCTGTTGGAACTGGGGCGGTCCTGTCTGCACCCTGACTATCGCGGCGGCACGGCAATGTATCATCTGTGGAATGGTCTGGCGGCCTATGTGAACGCGCGCCAGATCGAGGTTCTGTTCGGCGTCGCCAGCTTTCACGGCACCGATGTGCAGGCCCTGGCGCAGCCTCTGTCCATGCTGCATCACAACCATCTCGCTCCGCCAGACCTAAGGGTCCGGGCGCAGCCTGAGGTGTTTCAGTCAATGGATCTTGTTGACGTGGACGCTCTGGATCGGCGCGCGGCCATGGTGCAGGTGCCCGCCTTGATCAAAGCCTATTTGCGGCTAGGCGGGTTCGTGGGCGAGGGGGCGTTCATTGACCACGCCTTCAACACAACGGATGTGTGCCTGATCCTCGACACGGCGCGCATGAACGAACGCCAGCGGCGTATTTACAGCGGAGCTTGAAGCGTTGAGTGAATCGTCATGGCACGGAGAAGATGCCCCGGATCCCATCGAGCTCGGCATTTCGGGCTGGGCACTTGCCATCCTGCGAGGTCTACCGTTGATCGTGTTGCTGCTTGGCGGTCTTACGATCCTGCTTGTCCTGCGCCTGATTGAAATTCCCTTCTACGGACTGCGCCGCCCGGTGACACCGTACATTACGCAGTTTGTCTGCCGAAATGCCCTGCGTATTCTTGGCATCGGATTCCAAACGTCCGGTGAGTTGATGACGCAGCGAGGGGCGGTTGTGGCAAACCACTCCTCCTGGCTGGATATCTTTTCGCTGAATGCGCGGAAGAGAGTGTATTTCGTGTCGAAGGCCGAGGTCGCGAAGTGGCCCGGCATTGGATGGCTGGCCCGCGCAACAGGCACGGTTTTCATCGAGAGGAACCGCAAGAAAGCGCGTGAACAGACCCTTCTGTTTCAAGAGCGCTTGACCGCCGGTCACAAGTTGCTGTTTTTCCCGGAAGGCACCTCAACGGATGGCCTTCGGGTTTTACCCTTTAAAACAACGCTCTTTGCAGCATTCTTCACTGATGAACTGCGTGACTTCATGTATGTGCAGCCGGTTTCAGTGATCTATCACGCGCCCCAAGGCGAGCCGAACAGGTTTTACGGATGGTGGGGCGACATGGATTTTGGACCGCATCTGCTGAAAACACTCGGGGCGTGGAGACAGGGTTCGATCGAGTTGATCTATCACACTCCGGCCAAGGTCAGCGATTTTGCCAACCGCAAGGAACTGGCTGCGCATTGTGAAGCGGCGGTCCGTCATGCACACAGTCTGGCGCAGCTTGAAAAATAAGGGCAAAAGCCTCTTGCGCTGCTTCTAAACGTGCCGTATACGCGCGCCATTCAAACCCGCAGGCGGGGTTTGGGCTTTTTGCAGGGAGACATCCTCATCAGGCCCGCCGGTTGGAGCATCCGCTTCTTTCACCCCCGCCAAGGCGTAAACCGGAAAAGGAAAATAGCATGGCTCTTCCCGAGTTCACCATGCGTCAGCTGCTGGAAGCTGGCGTTCACTTTGGTCACCAGACACAGCGTTGGAATCCCCGCATGGGCCCGTTCATCTACGGCTCGCGCAATGGCATCCACATCATGGACCTGACCCAGACTGTTCCGATGCTGGATCAGGCGCTCCAGGCCGTGCGTGACACCGTTGCAAAAGGCGGCCGCGTTCTGTTCGTTGGTACCAAGCGCCAGGCTGCTGGCCCGATCGCAGAAGCGGCTGAAAAGTCGGCTCAGTACTACATGAACCACCGCTGGCTGGGCGGCACGCTGACCAACTGGAAAACCGTTTCCCAGTCGATCAACCGTCTGAACCAGATCGACGAAGCCATGGAATCCGGCGCAGAAGGCCTGACCAAGAAAGAGCGTCTGGGCATGGAACGTGACCAGGCCAAGCTGCAAGCGTCGCTGGGCGGTATCCGCGAGATGGGCGGCGTTCCTGACCTGCTGTTCGTCATCGACGTCAAAAAAGAAGCACTGGCCATCGCCGAAGCCAACAAGCTGGGTATCCCGGTTGTGGCTGTTGTCGACACCAACTGCTCGCCCGATGGTGTGGACTACATCATCCCCGGCAATGACGACGCAGCCCGCGCCATTGGCCTGTACTGTGACCTGGCCGCACGTGCCTCACTGGACGGTATGACCGCGCAACTGGGCGCCGCTGGTGTTGACCTGGGTGAGTTCGAAGAAGCACCGGTTGAAGAAGCCGTTGCAGAAGAAGCCCCCGCCGAAGCAGAAACCCCTGCCGAAGCGTAAGCTGCCCGTCACGTAAATGACATATGGGGCAGGGTATGACCTGCCCCAATTCCGTTTGAATTGAGGAGAGCCAAGAGATGGCAATCACAGCAGCAATGGTAAAAGAACTGCGCGACTCGACCGGCGCAGGCATGATGGACGCAAAAAAAGCGCTGACCGAAACCGGCGGCAACATGGACGAAGCCGTTGACTGGCTGCGCACCAAAGGTCTGGCAAAAGCGGCCAAAAAATCGGGCCGTACCGCAGCCGAAGGTCTGGTTGCTGTTCACGTTGACGGCGGCAATGGTGTTGCGGTCGAAGTGAACTCGGAAACCGACTTCGTTGCGAAGAACGCCGAGTTCCAGGAAATGGTGGGCAAGATCGCTTATGCGGCTGATGGCGTTGCTGATGTTGACTCACTGCTGGCGGCTGACCTGGGCGGCAAAACCGTTGCCGACACCCTGACCGACAAGATCGCCACCATCGGTGAAAATATGTCGGTGCGCCGTATGGCCAAGCTGTCGGGCGACACTGTTGTGTCCTACGTCCACAACGCAGCCACCAACGGCATGGGCAAAATCGGCGTTTTGGTTGCTCTGACCGGTGGCGACGCAGCGATCGGCAAGCAGATTGCGATGCACATCGCGGCTGTGAACCCGGCGGCTCTGTCCGAGGCGGACATGGACCCGGCGGTTGTCGAGAAGGAAAAGCAGGTTCAGATGGATATCGCCCGCGAATCCGGCAAGCCGGAGCAGGTGATCGAAAAGATGATCGAAGGCCGTATGAAGAAATTCGTGGCGGAATCAACTCTGCTGAACCAGCAGTTTGTTGTGAACCCTGACCTAACCGTTGAAGCAGCGGCCAAGGAAGCAGGCGCAACCATCACCGGTTTCATCCGTCTGGAAGTTGGCGAAGGCATCGTTGTCGAAAAAGAAGACTTCGCAGCCGAAGTAGCCAAAGCCGCTCAGGGCTAAATTTGGTGGGCTAAATTCGATCTCAGGGCCCGGTCGGGCTCTGAGGTTACAGCAAAGGCCGGCCGCGCAGTGCGTAGCCGGCCTTTTGCTTGCGCAAATAAAAAAGGACACCGAAGTGTCCTATCCATATTTGGTAAAATGAGGGGCCCCGCATGATGGGGATGGTCGAGGCCCCTCATAATTTCCGACAAAGGTACGTGGACGAATAGACGCCCCTGTGCCAGAGCGATCAGAGAGCTTTGTTATTGCAAAGGTCCGACCAAATGTTCCCAGGCTAAAGCCACCACTCACGGAACACTATCATTTTGCAACCAAGCGCTCAGATTCGGGAAGTCATGTTTTCCTTACCTAGGGTAAATTGACGCAGAGAAGCGTCAATCTCGGGGCGATTATGCCTCCATTATGAACATTTGGTTCTGAAGCGACGCTTTGAGCACGGCCTGAGCTGTCGTTTCAACCGCCAGCGACTCGCGGGCAAGGCGCAAGTGCTTTTCGACCGTCGCAGCCGTCAGCCCCATCAACAGCGCGATGTCTTGCGTTGTCTTACCGTCGCCAACCCATTCCAGAGCTTCGCGCTGCCGCTTGGTCAGCGCACGGTTGGGGGCATGGTAGGGGAGTGTCAGGATCTTGAGGTGCGCGACATTGTTCATCAACAGGATGTCTTCGCCGTGTTCGGCCCATACCTCATCAACTTCTTCCTGCGTGCGCGAACTGCAGCCGGAAAGAGAGATTGCCCCCTTCGAACGCATCGAAACCGAATTGAAGCTGACCGTATATCCGGCCACGACACCCTTGGACCGGTTGAACTCAATAACCTTGCGCTCAAGTTCCGTAAGCGTGCCGTCCTCCATCATGTCCTGAGTGATTTTCCAGCTACCTGCGCCTTCATTCTGCAACGCCCATTTCAACATCGGCGCATTAAAGTACAGACCACCCCGCAAGAACCCGTCGAGATAGTCTTTGCCGTGATTGGTCAGGATCACGAAATCCTCTGGATCACCCAGCGACGTTTCGGTTCTATAGCGCGTGAACCCATAGAGCAGGCGATTAAACCCGTACTCGGCCATCTGCTTGCAATGAGCGTCCCAAAGCTCCTCCAGCGTTTTCGTATAGCTGATAAATTGGAGATACTCACTCAGCTTCATGTAGAAGCCCTTGTGTTCAAATGGGCGGACAATGCATCCAGCGCCAAAACATAGCTTTGGGGACCAAACCCGCAGATTTGCCCTATCGCCACGCGCGCGATGTACGAGGTATGTCGAAAGCTCTCTCGCGCATGGATGTTGGACAGATGCACTTCGACAACGGGCAACTCTACCGACGCGATGGCATCCATCAACGCGATGGACGTGTGCGTGTACGCCCCGGCGTTCAGAACAATTCCGTGCTGGGTGTCCTTGGCAACGTGAATGGCATCAATAAGCTGGCCTTCATGATTGGATTGGAAATGAGAAACGTCCAAACCGACGGACTTGCCGTGTTTCACGCACAGATTTTCAACCATCTCAAGCGTGGTGCTGCCATACACCTCGGGCTGCCGCGTGCCCAGAAGATTGAGGTTCGGACCGTTTAAAATCAGAGCTTTGTGCATTATCTCACTGTTCCTGTTTACAAGTTCATAAACGCGAAAAGGTAGGAATGTCCACCGCCTGCGCTATTACAGGCAAGCGAGAATGGCCCTTCTCACACAGTTCTTTTGGGCGGTTGTTTGGCTTGGCGAACCCTGTGTCATTGTGAACAACCCTTTGCACCGGGACTGAATAAGGCAAACGCAAGATCGCTGCCTCTTTCGGGGCGACGTTGAGTAAAGCTTGCATGTCACACCTGTTGCCCCTGTTATCCGGTCAGGAGGAACTTTGGCGTCACTGCAATTGTTGTCAGAAAGACTGTTGAACGAACCGTCTGTTCAACTTCGCACCGGCTGACCACAGTCTTTGCGCGCCAATACCGAAACACCGAGGAGAAAGACTATGACCCCAGAAACATTGTTTTCACTTCAGGGCAAAACGGCGCTTGTAACAGGTGGGGCGACCGGAATTGGGCGCATGGCCGCCGAAGCTTTGGTAAGGGCAGGGGCGCACGTTCTGATCGCCTCGCGGAAAAGCGATGCCTGCGAAGCCGTGGCGCAGGAATTGAATTCGCTGGATGCCCCCGGTAGCGCCGAAGGATTCGGAGGGGACGTAAGCACAAAAGACGGTATCGACGGTATGGTTGCCGAGGTTCAGAAACGGACGGAAAGACTTGATATCATTATGAATAATGCAGGCGTCACCTGGGGCGCACCCATGGGGCAATTTCCCTACGAAGCCTGGGACAAGGTCATGTCAGTTAACGTCGCTGGGATTTTCGACTTGACCCAAAAGCTGTTGCCAATGTTGATGAAATCCGGCTCGCCGAATGATCCTGCCCGCGTCGTCAACGTCGGATCCGTGATGGGAGAGGTTCCCATGGGTGACGGTGCCTATAGTTACGCAGCATCGAAGGCGGCGGTTCTGCACCTTACCAAAATCATGGCAAAGGAACTTTCGCCGTACCACGTCACCGTAAATGCACTGGCTCCGGGGCCTTTTGTATCCCGAATGACGGCGTTCGCGACAGCAGACGAAGACGTGAGGGCCAGGGTAGGGAAGTCCGTCCCGCTCGGGCGGGTCGGCAGCGAAGACGACATCGCGGGTTGCATGCTGTTCCTCTGCGGGCGTGGCGGCAGCTATGTAACCGGAGCCGTCATTCCGGTTTCGGGCGGTATAAACGTCGTCACCGCCGGGAACATCTTTGCTGAGGCGTTTTGAGGAATTTTTGCGGAAAGATAGCTAAACAACCGTTATTCACGTGGGGTTGGAAAGTTCTAGTTCAAGATTACCTAGACTGTTCTTTCCAAAGAACATTTCGGACCCAACAAAGAACGTCGGCACACCGAATACACCTTTTCTTACAGCAGCTTTTGTTCGATCCTTAAGCTGTTGTTTCACCTCAACGCCTGTCATTGCCTCGCGCAGCTTACGAACGGGCAAATCGTTTTCTTGCAGGATTTCTGTCAGAACACTCAACTCATCAACTTTCTGACCGTGCACCCAAATCGCATCAAATACAGCGTCCACATATCTGTTTTCCCACGATTTTCCCTTGGCGTAAACAGCGCCTCTCATGGCAAACTTGGTATTGACCGGAAAGTGCGGGCTCATGTGAAAGCTTAAACCGCGGCGTCTGGCAAAACGATGCAAGTCGTGTGTGAGGTAAGCACTTTTCTGGCGAATATCAGAGAAAGCCTGAAACGGGCTTTGGTTGTTGGTGGCCTTGAATACCGTCGTCAATAACACCGGTTCAAGGTTGATTTCTACTGCGTGCCTAACGGCCAGTTCCGGCAATACCTTATGCGCAAGATACGCATTAGGGCTGCAAAAATCGTAAACAAAATCTATGGCTTGCGACATATTCTTCCTCCCGAAGAAATGCGGCGACAACGCACTCACCGCAGGCAAATGAGTCTTTAACTGATGATAGTTTAGCAGACTGAACCCCTCAAAATACGACAGCAGGCTGATTCTGCCGATTTCCCGTCAATCTGTTTGACCTTGCCGCCCTTAATGACCGCTTCCTACAGGTAATCAGTCAGAGCAGTGATTGAATGAAACAGGCTAGGCTGTTACGCCATGTCTTAAATCCACTTGGAGACCCCATATGACCGAGGCAGAACGTATCCTCATCGACCTTCTAAACCTCGAAAGATTGGAAGTTGACCTGTATCGGGGCGTAGGGTCGGGCGGGGAAACACCAACGCGGATTTTCGGCGGGCAGGTGGTTGCCCAGGCTCTTGCCGCCGCATACCGCACAGTGGATGAACGACTGTGTCATTCCTTGCATGCCTATTTCATACGACCGGGCGACCCATCAATACCCGTTATTTATCAAGTTGATAGAGCACGAGATGGAGGTTCATTTACAACCCGCCGGGTTGTTGCAATCCAACATGGTAAACAAATCCTGAACATGTCCGCGTCATTTCATGTACGCGACGAAGGCTGGGATCATCAGCATGATATGCCGCAACTGGAAAAGCCGGAGAATTATCCGGCACGGTCGGAGCTTCAGGAGAAATACCTGAGCGCACTTCCGGAAAAACTGCATGGCGAACTCATGCGCGAACGCCCGATCGAGGTCCGCGAAGTCAATCACGTGCATCCTTTGAAGCCCGAGAAAGCCGATGATCGAAACCAAATCTGGATCCGCATGAATGCCGCCAAGGAAGCGGATGAAAGAACGCAGCAACTTTTGCTGACCTATGCGTCTGACATGAGCCTGCTAAGTTCTGGAATGCGCCCACATGGGTTGAGCTGGTTCACAGGCGAAGTCAACGGAGCAAGCCTGGACCATGCTATGTGGTTTCACGCTCCGGTGCGGTTTGAGAACTGGCACTTATACGCGATGGATTCCCCGTGGACAGGTCGGGGTCGAAACTTCAACCGAGGCTCAATCTATTCTGAGGACGGCACTTTGGTGGCATCTGTCGCGCAGGAAGGGTTAATGCGCAGGGTTCAGAAGAAGCCTTAGGGACCCAATATAACTCTAAGTTTTTGTTTGATATCGCTTGTCTGAGGTCGATTTCGACACAGTTAAAATGCCATGCAGTCATAGTATTTTATTACCATAATACCGATTACACGCATACTATATGAAGCAGCAAAGTTAAAATGTCCCACATTAGCAAAGTAGAAGTGTCACACTTCTCTGTCGAGCAGGCAGGATTGGAGTGTGACGGTGGGATTGGTTGTCATGAGCGAGC